>NZ_JHUS01000063.1:0-65957 GCF_000691465.1 Geobacillus sp. CAMR5420 | reverse complement strand
TATTGCTTTTGAATCTTGGCCCGATCTGTAGTAAAATGAAAGTGCTCTTGCATAGGGATCCTCCTTTTTAATGGTTGGTTGCACTTTCATTTTAAGGGGATCCTCATGCAAGGGCTATTTTTATGCTTGTTTGAGTTTATCTAGCACCACGGGTAAAAGAAAATAATTTCCTTTAATGAGAATATCTTATAGAAAGAGACCTTCCTTTGCATTCACGGATCGATGATTTGGGAGAAATCGCCGTTTTTCACCAGCCCTCTAGGTACTGGTCTAAGCAGCGGGCGTTTTTCCTGCATACAGTGGGACTAAAGCAAGCGGAAGGGGGGAAGCAAGATGAGCCATCTCCAAGTGGCGGATGAGCGCATTTGGCGGCCATGGGGCTGGTGGTTTTGGCGGCCGCGCCCGTTTTTCTTCGGCGCTCCGTTTTTTGGCGCTCCATTTTTCGGCGGCTTTTTAGGCGGTTTGCTCGGGAGCGCATTGGTTCCGCTGTTTTTCTATCCGTGGTGGTATGGCCCCATTTGGTGGTGAGAAACCGGCAAGGGTTGGGCGGACGGCCCACCCTCTTTTCTTGTTTGTTGCATATGAATACAGTGTAGCATTCTAGCTTTGGGGAAAGGAGAAGGAACGATGCTATTTCCAGGATTGTTGTTTGGCGCCCCATTTGTCGGCGGCTTCTTGGGCGGATTGCTCGGCGGCGCGTTAGCTCCGCGTCCGTTTTATCCGTACCCGCCATATCCGCCGTACCCGGGCTGGTGGTATTGAACCTAGCCATGAAGAATAAGCATCCCGTCGGTGAAACAGGGATGCTTATTCGATGATTCCGGTGTCGCGGATCGTCACCTCGGCGGTGACGCGGATCGGAAGGTGGCTGTAGTTCTTATAAAAATCGCGGTGGCGAAACTGTCGGTAACGGCTCGCGGCCAGATCGCCGAAGCCGATCGGATCGATGTGTTTTTCTTGAAAACGGCGGAGAAGAGCCGCGGTTTTCGAACGAATTTGTTGTTCGAATGTTTTTTCGACAGACTTGCGGACATCGAATGTGAATGCCCCACGTTTGTATTCGCGTACGACTCCTTCAAGCGCAAGATGAACATGAATATGCGGGCGGGTTTTTGGTCCTGAAAAGGAAATGGTCCGCTTTGTTGAGATATTTTTAATGGATACGTAGTGTTGGCGATTCAATCGGATCGTATGGGTACCTTCACTGTAGGCATCGGCTGCGATTTTAAAGTAGAACATATCACTCCGCCCAATCGTATCGACCATCCGATCGTTGCGAAAGAGAGCAACACCGATCACTTGTACATCTTCACCCACCCGGCGTATATATGGCAAAAAAGGATCTTTTCCGTCCGCATAGTACGTTTTTAAAAATAAATGCAAATTTGTTTTGGGCAAATCGCGCTGCTCGATATTTTGTTTTAGTAAGTTCGAGAGATAAATGCCGCTTCCTTGCCGGCCGTAACGTCCTTCGAGCAAACGTTCAGCTGTCCCATCGACCACCGCCAAATACAGTCTCGCCCCGATGCTCGCATCGCGGTGGAATTTATTGACAAAGGGAAAAATCCCCCGTTTGGCCAGGCGTTTTCCGTACAAGGCGGTCTCAATGCTTCCGTTGACGAGCGGCTCAGATGTTTTATATTGCAGTTCTTCGAGCACGTCTTTCGCCGTAGGGGAAACGGCTGTCAACGTTTTGTTTGCTGTTTCTCCTTTTTTGTAAACCGGGATGAGAACGGTTCCCCGAATTTTCTCTTTTCCTGCTTCATCAAACCCGACCGCGCTTTCAATGTTGATATCATCCAAAATTTCTTTGCGAAGACAGCCGCAAAGGATCGCGACGGTAAACCCGATCAACAGAGCGGTTCGTATGCTCATACGTTTCCTCTCACTTTCTTCACAATATATGTAATGCCTGCAAGACAAGGAATCCATATATAAAGGAAATAAAAGCCGACTCTGTTTAAAATGGTGTTAACGAAGTCTACTTCTTTGCGGTCATGAATGAGCAGCGTGCTGAAAAAACAAATGGCGGCAATGACGAGCAACGCAGTTTTTTGGCGGACTGGAAAAAGCTGCTTGCATATCCGTGAAGAACACCATAATCCTAAGCAGACGTTCGGCAAAATAATCAGCAGCCAGTTGGCGATGCCGATATATTCGAAGCGTTCAATGAACGGCAATTCCACTATTTTCCACATCGTTAACGTCGGCCAAATTTGCCGCTGCAGTTGTTTTTCGCTAAAATATGCCAATGTCAATACGGTAAGCAACGCATAAAACAATGTCGTCGTCAATAAGGCGGCATGCGCCCATTTGGCGGACTGGTTTCCGCGCTTGATAAAAGGGTAAAAGAGCAAAATCGTTTCGTATCCAAGCATCGTCAATGTCATTTGTTTCGCCGCCTTCACAATGGTTGAAGGGGGATGATCCAATATCGGAAGCAGCTGGTAAAAGTCAGTGTAATCAAGGACAAACCAAAAGGTAAACAACAAATAGCTCGGAATGATCAAGCAAAAAAAGCAAATGCCGACAACAACCCGGAATCCGCCAACGGTAATGTATAGACAAAGAAACAAAAATGCGAGTGAAAATTCCCATGTTTTCAAGTCAGGAA
Source organism: Geobacillus sp. CAMR5420 (assembly GCF_000691465.1). Lineage (NCBI taxonomy): Bacteria > Bacillati > Bacillota > Bacilli > Caryophanales > Anoxybacillaceae > Geobacillus > Geobacillus sp. CAMR5420. The sequence continues at coordinate 63,343 of NZ_JHUS01000063.1, read as the reverse complement.
ACATCCATACTTGAATCACTTCGATATATGTGCGCAGAACGACAAAGGCCATAGCGGCAAAGTAAAGGGCAAGCAATGACGAAAGGGCTCCTCCGACCCAGCGGCCGAAAAGGCGCTGATGAAGGAGGAGGAAATCGCCATCTGCCTGTTGCAGCAACCAGTATAGCACGATGAGAATCAGATGGGACGAAGCGCCGGCAAGCAGGACGGAAATCCAGGCATCATGTCCGGCTGTTTTCGCGATGACCCGCTGAAATCCGAGCACTCCGACACCGATTTGCATGGACACGATCACAAAAAAGGTCATGAAAGGTGAAACTTGTAGACGTTCGGCAACAGAAGCCATTGTCGTCCTCCTGTCGGTTTGTCATTCGTCGATGTCCCGTTTTTCTTTTGCCTTTTTCCTATTAAAGCGAATGGGCTGCTCGGTCCGCAATGTTTCCGGCCGTTTCGATTGGCTTGTAAACGGCAGGCGGATGAACGCGTCTTTTAAATCCCGCCAACGGGGCGGATATAAAGGAGCAAGGAACGGACGACCGAGCGAAGTTAAGTAAAGCAGATGGGTCATGACAATACAAAAACAAAAAGCAACGCCAAGCAACCCCCACATTTCAGCGAACAGGATAAAGGGAAAACGCATCAAGCGAATGGTGTTCCCGATTTTATAAACGGGAGTAGTAAAGGAAGCCAGTGCGGCGAGCGCCACTAAGATGAGCAAAACATTGCTTGTCAAACCGGCTTCAACGGAGGCGGTTCCAATAACAATCCCGCCCACGATCCCGATCGTTTGGCCGACTTTTGTTGGGAGCCGCGCCCCGGCCTCCCTCAATAGCTCAATCGTTAGTTCGAGAAACAACACTTCCAAAATGGGTGGGAACGGAATTTCCCTTCTTGATGTAATCAAGGTGCCGAGTAAATCTTTTGGAATCAGTTCGTAATGATAGTTCAACGTCGCTACATAGATCGGCGTGATCAAAATGGAAAAGGTGACCGAAAACAGGCGGATGAGACGGAAAAACGATGCGATCGTCCAATTGAGAAAATAGTCTTCAAAGGATGAAAAAAATTCCACTAACGTCGTCGGACCAATCAACACATGCGGAGATCCATCCACTATAATTGCTACTTTTCCTTCGGCCAGCACGGCAGCGACTCGGTCCGGGTGCTCCGTATCGAGCAGCTGCGGAAAGGGGGAGTGCCGGTTGTCCGAAATAATTTGTACGATATAAGAGCTGTCGATCATCTCGTCAAATTCCACTTGTTCGATGCGCTGAAGAACCGTTTGGACGTTGTCGGGATTAGCAATGCCATCAATATACACAACGGCGACTTTCGTTTTCGACAGCGTTCCGACCCTTGTCATTTTGACCGTCAAACGGTCGATCGGGATTCGTTTGCGCAATAAGTACAAATTTGTTTCCAACGATTCAATAAACGACTCCTTCGGGCCGACGACGCTAAATTCCACTTCGGGGATAGTGAGTGTCCGTTCCAATGTTTTTTGCGCCTTTATGAGCAGCCCGGTTTCGTCCGTTTCATGAAGGCGGACGAATAAATATCCCTCGAGCAGTTTGGCCTTTACATCATTTGGGTCGCTAGAGATATAGGCGTCGTCGATCGGAAGAGCTTGGCGTATATCTTCTAAAGATGAAAACGGACGATGAAACAAGTATGGGAAAATAGAGCGAGCGACAGTTTCTATATCAACCATCGGCTTGATATACGACACCCATAGATAGAGACCGGATGTGTCGTTCCGGTACACTTTCGTTTGGAAATCCATCGAGCTTCCTAATGTTTGCAGCGTCGCCCATACGGATGGCGGTGGAGCTGTCATCCCTCTCCCCCTTTGTGTTGAGACTTTCTCATTGTCAGACGAGAAAGAGGATGTCCGCGCGCACTAGAGGACATCCTCGTTTGCTTTCTTCACTGCAGTTGGTTTCCTTGATAAGGGAACTGGCTGGTATACCCTTGGAACTGCTGGTACATTTGCTGAAGCTTTTGCGGATCGGCGGCTTCAAGTTTGTACCAGCCTTTTTTGAACATCAAGTTATACAGTTCGCGCTGGCAGTTTTGTGTTTCTGTGAAAATGTTCATCATTTCTTGATATAACGGTTGGTTGCTCGCCTCATGCAAGTACACGCTGTATGCCGACGTCATGTATTTTTCTGTTGTCAACATATCGTTCAAAAAGTCGCGCTCATTCATTTGCGGTGTTTTCGGCACTTGCGTTTCCGGGTTTTGCACTTGTCTTGTGTTCATGCGGCTTTCCTCCTTTTACATGACCGGCGGTTGCGGCGGGTTTTGCAAATGGCGCAAAATCATGTTGTAATGGCGCTGGTGCATTTGCCCGGCGCGCTCGATCGCCTGCACCACTTCAGGGTCTCGGCATTGTGAGGCGAAAAAGTGCGCTTTTTTCGCTGCGAGCAAGTTCCACGACATCATATCGGAAAAATACATGGCGTCTTTTGTGGACACCATTTGCGGCGGCTCGGGCATCGCCGCCTGCGGGTTCATTTGTGGTTGCTGTTGCATCGTTGTTCGCTCCTTTCGTCGGTTGTTCGCTTGTAGATTGTGCAGAGAGTGGAAAATTATGCGCATATAAAAAATAAACCGTGGGGAAAAAACATATTCAATTGAATTGAAACATGGTACAATAAGAATGGTGAATGCGTTTCCATACAAGGAGGCTTGCAACAGTGGAGCAGTTGATGCGCGATTTTTTCCTGTTCTTATCGAAAAATAAAACATTGACGAAATGGGCGAAACGATACGGCCTCCGCTTCGGCGCGTCAAGGTTTGTCGCCGGCGAAACGATCGAGGAAGCGGTGCGCGTCATCCGCCAGCTGAACGAAAAAGGATTGGCGGTCACGGTCGACTATTTGGGTGAGTTTGTCGACAATGAGCAGGAAGCGAATGAGATGGCGCGCCATTGCTTGGAGGCGATTGAGGCGATCAGCCGGGAGAAATTGAACTCGCAGCTGTCGCTGAAAATGACATCGATGGGGCTTGATATTTCCGATGAGCTTGTCATGCGCAACATGCGCCGTATTTTGGATGCGGCAAAACAGCGCGGTGTGTTTGTGACGATCGATATGGAAGACTATTCGCGCTGCCAAAAGACGCTGGACATTTTTAAAACGTTGAAAAAAGAATACGACAACGTCGGCACGGTGCTGCAGGCGTATTTGTACCGGACGGAACAAGACATTGAAGACTTAAAGCCGTACCGCCCGAACTTGCGTCTCGTCAAAGGAGCGTACAAAGAACCGCCCGAAGTGGCGTTTCCGGATAAAAAAGATGTCGATGAGAACTTTAAGAAGATCATCAAAATGCATTTGCTAAACGGCAACTATACGGCGGTGGCGACGCATGACGACGCCATCATCGAATATACGAAGCAGCTCGTCAAAGAATACAACATTCCCAACAGCCAGTTTGAATTCCAAATGCTGTACGGCATCCGCCCGGAGCGCCAAGTGCAGCTGGCGCGCGAAGGATATACGATGCGCGTGTACGTTCCGTACGGCACGGACTGGTATGGCTATTTTATGCGCCGGCTCGCCGAACGGCCGGCCAACGTGGCGTTTGTTTTAAAAGGCATCCTCCGCAAGTAGGGGCGCAAAACAGAGGAAAACGCCGGCGGACGCCGAGCGTTCGGGCGCAGAAGGGGACAGGCATCCAGCGGCAACGGCCATCAAGCCTTTTTGGATTTCAGACAAACGCCGTTGCATGTCACGGGGCGTCGGGCGGTCATTTGAGGTAAACGCCGTTCAGATCGTGCGGCCTCTCTTTATTTGCAGCTATGACAGGCGGGAGCTGACGCCATGGGCGTCAGTCCCCTTGCATGTTGTGTTTTTTGTACTGCTGGTTTTGGCTTGTCCGCTTGCCGCCGCCGTCGGCTTCGACCGTCGGGCCGGCGTTTCCTTTGACGCTTGCGGCGCTGACGCCGCGTTCAGATGGATTTTTTTTCAACCGGGCCATCGGTGGTTCACCTCCTGATCGTTAGTATGAGCAACATTTCGGAGTGCGATGTCGGGAAAAATATGCACAAATATATTGCGAAAATTATCAACATACTATATATTTAGTTATAGAGAGCGGTTTCAACGATATTTTTTTCATCAAAAAATGAATGACCATTCATTCAATGGTGTGAGGGGGAACCGAAATGGTAAAACGCATTCGGCGCGCCGCGGTGCTCGGGTCCGGCGTCATGGGTTCGGGCATTGCCGCCCATTTGGCGAACGTCGGCATTCCGACGCTGCTGTTGGATATCGTGCCGCGGGAATTGACGAAAGAGGAAGAAGCAAAAGGTTGGACGCTCGAGCATAAACAAGTGCGCAACCGCCTCGCCAATCAGGCGCTCGAGCGGCTGCTCAAGCAAAAACCGGCGCCGCTCATGTCCAAAGACAACATCGCTTTGATTGAAACGGGCAACTTCGAGGATGACTTCCACCGGCTCGCGGAAGTCGATTGGATCATTGAAGCGGTCGTTGAAAAGCTGGAAGTGAAAAAAGAAGTCTTCGCTCGCGTCGACGAGGTGCGGACGCCGGGGACGATCGTCAGCTCGAACACATCCGGCATCTCGATCGCCGCAATGGCGGAGGGGCGTTCCGACGATTTCAAAAAACACTTTTTAGGCACGCATTTCTTCAACCCGCCGCGCTATTTGAAGCTGCTTGAGATCATCCCGACGGAGCATACGGATCCGGATGTGGTCGCCTATATGAAATCGTTCGGCGAAGACGTGCTCGGCAAAGGCGTCGTCATGGCGAAAGATACGCCGAACTTCATCGCCAACCGGATCGGCACGTATGGCTTGCTCGTCACCGTCCGCGAGATGATGCAAGGCGGCTACAGCGTCGGCGAGGTCGATTCGGTGACGGGGCCGCTCATCGGCCGGCCGAAAAGCGCGACGTTCCGCACGCTTGACGTCGTCGGGCTCGATACGTTCGTGCATGTCGCCAACAACGTGTATGAAAACGTCGAAGGGGAAGAAAAAGAGGCGTTCCGCGTGCCGGAGTTTATGAAAACGATGCTTGAAAACGGCTGGCTCGGCAGCAAATCCGGACAAGGCTTTTTTGTCAAGCAAGGAAAAGACATTCTCGAGCTGAACTACGTCACGATGCAATACGAGCCGCGCAAAAAGCTTGTCACCCCGGCGGTGGAGATGGCGAAGCAGGCGAAAGGAGCGGCTGCCAAGCTGCAAACGCTCGTGTATGCCGATGGCGACCGCGCGGGAACGCTCCTTTGGAACATCATCGCACCGACATTGCTGTACACTGCCCGCCTTGTCGGGGAGATCGCCGACGACATCGTAGCGATCGATCAGGCGATGAAGTGGGGGTTCGGCTGGGAGCAAGGTCCGTTTGAACTGTGGGATGCGATCGGCCTCGAGAAGTCGGTGCGTAAAATGCAGTCAGAAGGGCGCGACATCCCGTCGTGGATCACGGACATGCTCGACGACGGAGCCACATCGTTCTATAAAACGGAAAACGGCCGGCTGTTCTATTATGCGCCGGGCGGGTATAAAACAGTAGAAGAAAACGAAAAAGTCATCCACATCCGCCGGCTGAAAGAGGCGCGCGGCGTCATCAAGAAAAATGCCGGCGCCAGCCTCATTGACCTCGGCGACGACGTGGCGCTTCTGGAGTTCCATTCGCCGAACAACGCGATTGGCGCCGATATTGTCCAAATGATCAACGAGGCGCTTGAGGAAGTCAACCGCAACTACAAAGGGCTCGTCATCGGCAACCAAGGGAAAAACTTCTGCGTCGGCGCGAACTTGGCGATGATGCTCATGGAGGCGCAAGACGAAAACTTTTTTGAATTGGAACTTGCCGTTCGCCAGTTCCAGCAAGCGCTTCTCAAAATGAAATACAACCCGAAGCCGGTCGTCGTCGCGCCGTTTGCCATGACGTTAGGCGGCGGGGCGGAAGTGAGCTTGGCGGCTTCACGCATCCAAGCGGCGGCCGAGACGTACATCGGGCTCGTCGAAGTCGGCGTCGGCTTGATTCCGGGTGGCGGCGGCAACAAGGAGCTGTACATCAAACGGTTGAACAGCCTGCCGCGCGGCGTGGACGTCGACTACGTCAAAATCGCGGCCAGCGTATTTGAAACGATCGCCATGGCGAAAGTGTCGACGTCAGCGGCGGAAGCGCGCGAGCTTGGCTTCTTGAATCACCGCGACGGCATCACGATGAACGGCGACCATCTGCTGTATGAAGCGAAACAGGCGGTGCTCTCGATGTATGAGGAAGGGTACCGGCCTCCTGTAAGGAAGAAAGTGCCGGTGGCCGGCGAAAGCGGCTATGCCGCCATGCTGCTTGGGGCGCAGTCGATGTTCCATTCCGGCTACATCAGCGAGCACGATTTGAAAATCGCGAAAAAATTGGCGTATGTTCTAGCCGGCGGCAAAGTGCCGTACGGAACGGAAGTCGACGAGCAATATTTGCTCGATCTCGAGCGCGAGGCGTTTTTGAGCCTCATCGGCGAGCCGAAGACGCAAGCGCGCATGCAGCATATGCTTGTGAAAGGAAAACCGCTCCGCAACTAAAGCGGAGGAGATCAAGGGGGGATTGGCGTGAGAGAAGCGGTCATTGTCGCAGGTGCGCGCACACCGGTCGGCAAAGCGAAAAAAGGAACGCTCGCCCACGTGCGGCCGGATGATTTAGGGGCGCTCGTCGTCAAAGAAACGATCAAGCGCGCGGGGAACTATGAAGGAAACATTGACGACTTGATTATCGGGTGCGCCATGCCGGAGGCGGAGCAAGGATTGAACATCGCCCGCAACATCGGCGCGCTCGCCGGGCTGCCATATACCGTGCCGGCGATCACGATCAACCGGTATTGCTCGTCCGGTTTGCAGGCGATCGCCTATGCGGCGGAACGGGTGATGCTCGGCCATTCCGACACGGTCATCGCCGGCGGGGTCGAATCGATGAGCATGGTGCCGATGATGGGGCATGTCGTCCGCCCGAACGCCCGCTTGGCGGAAGAAGCGCCGGAATACTACATGTCGATGGGGCACACTGCCGAGCAAGTGGCGAAAAAATACGGCGTCAGCCGCGAGGACCAAGACGCGTTCGCGGTGCGCAGCCACCAGCGCGCCGCCAAGGCGATTGCCGAAGGAAAATTCAATGAAGAAATCGTGCCGGTCGAGGTGACGGTGCGCAAAGTAGAAGGCAACAAACTCGTTGAGGAGAAAGTCGTCTTTACACAAGATGAAGGCGTGCGCCCGGACACGAATATGGAAACGCTCGCGAAACTCCGGCCGGCGTTTGCGGTAAACGGCACCGTCACCGCCGGCAACGCGTCGCAAATGAGCGACGGGGCGGCGGCGGTCATGGTGATGGACCGCGAAAAAGCGGAGTCGCTCGGCTTGAAGCCGCTCGGCAAGTTTCGTTCGTTCGCGGTTGCCGGCGTGCCGCCGGAAGTGATGGGGATCGGCCCGGTCGCTGCGGTGCCGAAAGCGTTGAAGCTGGCCGGCCTTGAGCTGTCCGACATCGGTTTGATCGAGCTGAACGAAGCGTTCGCCTCGCAATCGATCCAAGTCATCCGCGAACTTGGGTTGGATGAAGACATTGTCAACGTCAACGGCGGGGCGATTGCTCTAGGCCACCCGCTCGGCTGCACGGGCGCGAAGCTGACCTTGTCTTTGCTTTACGAAATGCGGCGCCGCAACGTGCAGTTCGGCATCGTCACGATGTGCATCGGCGGCGGCATGGGAGCGGCCGGCGTGTTTGAGCTGCTGTAGCGGCAGCTGACAGCGAGCGGGCTTCATCAGCTCGCGCGAGGCATGCATCCGCATTTGCCCGTCTGCATGGAACGTCTATTTCCCGGGCGGCGTTGCCGCCCGGATCATCAATCATCTTTCGGGGGAGGAAATCAACGATGGCCAAAACGATGGAAGAAGCGATCAAAGGCGGCAGCTTTTTGATTGAAGACATTCCGGCGGAGCGCGTGTTTACGCCGGAAGATTTCACCGACGAACATCATATGATTGCCAAAACGACGGAAGAGTATGTCAACAATGAAGTGCTCCCGCAGCTCGAGCATTTGGAAAACCACGAGTTTGACCGTTCCGTGAAATTGCTTCGCAAAGCGGGCGAGCTCGGCTTGTTAAGCGCTGACATTCCGGAAGAATACGGCGGTTTGGGCCTAGATAAAGTCAGTTCGGCCATCATTGCGGAAAAAATGGCGCCGGCCGGCGGTTTTGCCATTTCGCACGGGGCGCACGTCGGAATTGGCTCGCTGCCGATTGTGTTGTTTGGCACGGAAGAACAAAAACAAAAATATTTGCCGTATTTAGCGACCGGCGAAAAAATCGCCGCCTACGCCTTGACGGAGCCTGGCTCGGGTTCGGACGCCCTCGGCGCGAAAACGACGGCGAGATTAAACGCGGAAGGCACGCATTACATTTTAAACGGCGAAAAACAATGGATCACCAACTCCGGTTTTGCTGATGTGTTTGTCGTCTATGCAAAAGTCGACGGCGAACATTTCACCGCGTTCATCGTGGAACGCGACTTCCCGGGCGTTTCAACTGGTCCGGAAGAAAAGAAAATGGGGATTAAAAGCTCGTCGACAAGAACGCTCATTTTGCAAGATGTGCCGGTGCCGAAAGAAAACGTGCTCGGTGAAATCGGAAAAGGCCATGTCATCGCCTTCAACATTTTGAACATCGGCCGCTACAAGCTTGGGTTAGGGGCGGTCGGCGGCGCGAAGCGGGCGCTTGAAATCACGCTCAAATACGCCAATCAGCGCCAGCAATTCAAACGGCCGATTTCGCAGTTTACGTTGACGCAGGAAAAATTCGCGACGATGGCGTCGCGCCTGTATGCCGCCGAAAGCTCGGTTTACCGCACGGTCGGCTTGTTCGATGAACGGATGAGCCTGCTTGATGCGGAAAAGGCGAAAGATGGCAAAGAAGTGGCGAAATCGATCGCCGAATATGCGATCGAATGCTCATTGAACAAGTTTTTTGCCACGGAAGTGCTCGATTACATCGTGGATGAAGGCGTGCAAATCCACGGCGGGTACGGCTTTATGCAGGAATACGAAATTGAGCGCGCCTACCGCGATTCGCGCATCAACCGCATTTTCGAGGGGACGAACGAAATCAACCGCCTTCTCGTGCCGGGCATGTATTTGAAAAAGGCGTTAAAAGGCGAGCTGCCGCTCTTCCAAAAAGCGCAGCAGCTTCAGGAAGAACTGATGATGATGGCCGCCGAAGAGCCGGGGACGGGCGCGCTGGAACAAGAGAAATACTTGGTGCGCAACGCGAAAAAAATCGCCTTGATGGTCGCCGGTTTAGCGGCGCAAAAATACGGCCAGCGCATTGAAGAAGAGCAAGAAGTGCTCGTCAACATCGCCGACATCGTCTCGAACATTTATGCGATGGAATCAGCGCTTTTGCGCACGGAAAAAGCGATTCAGGCGAGCGGTGAGGAGAAAAACAAACAAAAATTGCTGTACACGCAAATTTTCTGCCAAGAGGCGTTCAATGAAATTGAAGCCCATGCGAAAGAAACGCTCGTCGCCGTCGAACAAGGAGACACGCTGCGGATGATGCTCGCCGCTCTCCGACGGCTGACGCGCCATACGCCGATCAACGTGATCGCGAAAAAACGCGAAGCGGCCGCCGCGCTCATTGAAGCCGAACGGTATATTGTGTGATAATGGGAAGTGCCAGGCGTTTGCCTGGTGCTTCTTATTTGTTTGCCACACAGCGGAAATGAAAGGGAGGAGTGAAGATGGCGCTCACGCTCTATTGGTATCCAAAATGCGGAACGTGCCGGAAGGCGAAAAAATGGTTGGATGAACACGGCATTGAGGTGCAAACGGTGCATTTGGTCGACGAGCCGCTGACGAAAGAGCAGCTCGCCCGTTTGCACCGTCAAAGCGGGCTGCCGCTCAAAAAATTTTTCAACACGAGCGGGATGAAATACCGCGAGCTTGGCTTGAAGGACAAGCTCGACCGCGCATCGGAAGACGAGATGCTCGATTGGCTCGCCTCGGACGGGATGTTGGTCAAACGGCCGATTTTGACGGACGGCGAGCGGGTCGTCGTGGGCTTTCGCGAACAAGAATACGAGGCGTTTTTCGCGGCGGGGACATAAAAAATTTTTTGCAAAATCGGGTGAATTCAGTGAGTTTTTGCGGAAAATCGGTTATGATGAAAAGGAATATACATTTTGTCGCAATGGAGGGATACGATGAACACGCCGAAAGAACTTCGCTATACAAAGGAGCATGAGTGGGTGCGCGTGGAAGGAGAGAACGTGCGCATCGGCATTACGGATTACGCCCAATCAGAGCTTGGCGACATCGTCTTTGTCGAGCTGCCGGAAGTCGGCGCAGAGGTTACGGCGAACGAGCCGTTCGGCAGCGTTGAATCGGTGAAAACGGTCTCGGAATTGTATGCGCCGATCAGCGGCACGGTCGTTGAAGTGAATGAGGCGTTAAATGACCATCCGGAGTACGTGAACGAATCGCCGTATGACAAAGCGTGGATGATCGTCGTCAAACCGAATGATTTGAGCGAAATCGACAATTTGTTGACGGCGGAACAATACGAGGCGATGATCAACGAAGGATAAACGTTCCTGCAATCTTCGCTTCGATTCGGGCACTCTATACATACCGGAATTTGATTGAAAAAAGGGGTGCTCGCGATGGCGCTGCAAACGACGCGCATAGATGTCACGGACCGGATCATCGGCAAACTGAACGGCCGCTCGCTGGAGTTGTACGAGGAAGGAGAGCTCATCGGGCGCCTTCCGCTTCCGGCGGCCGTCCCGTTGAAAAAGGGGTATACCGAACAAAACGGAAGAATTTACAAACAGGTGACCGCTACCGTTGAGCCGGACCAAAAATATGTCGATTGCGACGGGGAAGCGGGCTGGTGTTGAAAGGCAACGGTGGATGGCCGTTGCTTTTCATTTTCAACATTTGGCCGGCGCAAGACATACAATAATAGTATCCTCATTTGAAGTTAGGTGGGTCGGACATGCGACGCGTGGAAAAAGTGATCATCGTCGAAGGGCGATCAGACAAGCAAAAAGTGGCGGCGGTGCTGAACGAACCAGTCGTCATCGTCTGCACAAACGGCACGATCAGTGATGCGCGCCTTGAGGAGCTGGCCGATGAGCTGGAAGGATGCGATGTATACGTCTTGGCCGATGCCGATGAGGCGGGAGAAAAATTGCGCCGGCAGTTTCGCCGCATGTTTCCAGAGGCGGAGCATCTTTACATTGACCGGGCGTATCGCGAAGTGGCGGCCGCTCCGCCTTGGCACTTGGCGCAAGTGCTGTTGCGCGCTCGTTTCGACGTCCGCATCGAATCGCTCATGAGGGGAAGAGGCGAGTGAAAGCGATCGACCGAAACGATGTCATGCGAGTGGTGGAAGTCGAGCCGCTTCTGGCCCTTTACTTGTATACCCCGCTGTGCGGCACGTGCCAGCTGGCGCGGCGGATGCTCACGGTGGTGGAGCAGTTGTTTCCGGCGCTGCCGTTTTACGAAACGGACATCAACTATATCCCTGAGCAGGCCGTTGCGTGGAAAATTGAAAGCGTTCCTTGCCTGCTTCTTTTTAGGGACGGAACGGTCGCAGGCAAGTGGTATGCCTTTCATTCCGTTCCGTATTTGTACGAAGTGATTCAAGCCTGCTTGCCGTCCCGATGATTCGCCTTTTTTTGACGCTGTTTGACACATTTCTTGGGAAATGACAAAAACGGCGCTCGTTCGTCAACGGGTTGTCGAGATTTTTGTAAAGGATTTCTCCTCTTCAGGTGGAAGTGAAAAAAATAAAAATGGGGAGGGGATATCCATGGAAATGCGTGAATTAGTTGGGCAGTTCGTGGAACGGATGCAAGTGTTGCGCCATTTGGTGCCGATTTTGCCGGATGAGCAGCTGTATGTTCGGTTTGAAAGTGATGACGAAACCGCCTTGCTGTTGATCGGCAAGGAATCAGCCGCTAGAGGGATGGAAAACGATGAACGGAAAACATTGACGGTGCGCGGTTCCAAAGAGGCGCTCGCGTCCCTGCTGAACGGCGAACTGAAGCTGCAGCAGCTCGTCCGGCTGCGCGAAGTGCATGTATCGGGAAGCTTTCGTCATCTGTTGCTGCTTGAGTCGCTCCTCCATTTGGCTAAGCCTTATCGGGACGTCGGATAAAAAAGATGTTGACACGCTTCGACAGACAATGATACAATCACATTCGTAGTCAATTGAATAGGCGATTGTTGCGCTCTTATCAAGAGAGGTGGAGGGATGTGCCCAATGAAGCCCGGCAACCGTCAGCGCATGTGCTGAAATGGTGCCAATTCACACAAAGCGGCCTGCTTTGAGAGATAAGAGACGGAATGGTGCACAATACCTTTCTGTTCTCTGCGGGCAGAAAGGTTTTCTTTTTGCGCTCTGCCGCTTGGGGAGGAAGGTGAAACGATGATTACACTCGAACAAGTGACGAAAATCTATCAAGCGGCCAACGGTTCGGTCACAGCCGTCGACAATGTGTCGCTTGAGATTCGCGAAGGAGAAATTTTCGGCATTATCGGCTACAGCGGCGCTGGGAAAAGTACGCTCATCCGCTTGCTCAATGGGCTCGAGAAGCCGACGAGCGGCCGGGTGGTCGTCGCCGGGCGCGATATGACGCGCGTGAAAGGGCGGGAGCTGCGCAAGGCGCGCCAAGAAATCGGGATGATTTTCCAGCATTTCAACTTGCTTTGGTCTCGCACAGTCAGGGAAAACATTGCCTTTCCGCTTGAAATTGCCGGCGTCCCGAAAGAGGAGCGGAACAAGCGGGTGGATGAATTGATCGAGCTTGTCGGCCTTTCCGGGCGCGAGGATGCCTACCCGTCGCAGCTGAGCGGCGGGCAAAAGCAGCGGGTCGGCATCGCCCGGGCGCTCGCCAACAACCCGAAAGTCTTGCTGTGCGACGAGGCGACATCGGCGTTGGACCCGCAGACGACCGATGCGATTTTGGACTTGCTCGTTGACATCAACAAGCGTCTCGGGCTGACGATTGTGCTGATCACCCATGAAATGCACGTCATCCGCAAAATTTGCGACCGCGTTGCGGTGATGGAAAGCGGCCGAATCGTCGAGCAAGGCGAAGTGTTGCATGTGTTCCGCAACCCGCAGCAGCCGATTACGAAACGGTTCGTCAAGCAGCTGATCGAGCCCGAGGAGACGGAAGAGGCGATTTCCCATTTGTTTGGCCAATACCCGAGCGGGCTGATCGCGCAGCTGACGTTCGTCGGCGCGGCAGCCGGAAAGCCGCTCATCAGCCAGGTCGTGCGGCAATTTGCCGTCGATGTCAACATTTTGCAAGGGAAAATTTCGCAAACCCATCAAGGCGCCTATGGGGTGCTGTTTGTGCACCTCGACGGGGCGAGGGATGAAATCGACCGGGCGCTTGACTATATTCAACGCCAGCAGGTGGCGGTGGAGGTGATTCACGATGCTCGCTAACCTCCTGCCGAACGTGCAATGGGAGACGGTGTGGGCGGCGACGGTCGAGACGCTGTATATGACGGGAGTGGCGGTGGCGGCCACTTTCGTCCTCGGAATCGTTCTTGGCTTGCTTCTATTTTTGACAGCGAAGGGCAACCTATGGGAAAACCGGTTTGTCAATACCGTGGTTGCGGCGTTTGTGAACATTTTCCGCTCTATTCCGTTTATTATTTTGATCATTTTGCTCATTCCGTTTACAACATGGCTCGTCGGGACGATGCTTGGCGCCAATGCGGCGCTGCCGGCTTTGGTCATTGGGGCCGCGCCGTTTTACGCCCGCATGGTCGAAATCGCTCTTCGCGAAATTGATAAAGGCGTCATCGAAGCAGCCCAAGCGATGGGCGCCTCAACGTGGACGATCATTTGGAAAGTGCTGCTGCCGGAGTCATTGCCGGCGCTTGTCTCCGGCATTACGGTGACGGCGGTGTCGCTCGTCAGCTATACAGCGATGGCTGGAGCCATCGGCGCCGGCGGGCTTGGGAACTTGGCGTATTTGGAAGGGTTCCAGCGCAACCATAACGATGTGACATTTGTCGCAACCGTATTGGTGTTGGTCATTGTATTTATCATTCAGCTGATCGGTGACTTTGTCACTTCGAAAATCGATAAACGATAAAGGGGGAAACAACTGATGAAGAAATGGTTGGGTGTGTTGCTCGCCGCCATTCTCGTGCTCGCTTTGGCGGCATGCGGCGGCAACAATAACGACAGCGCGGAAGGCGGCAAAGACGGCAAATTGGTGAAGTTGAAAGTCGGTGCGTCGAACGTGCCGCATGCGGAAATTTTGGAAAAAGCGAAACCGATTTTGAAGAAAAAAGGCATCGACTTGGAGATCATTACGTTCCAAGATTACATCTTGCCGAACAAAGCGCTGGCTGAGAAGCAAATCGACGCAAACTATTTCCAACACATTCCGTATTTGGAATCGCAAAAGAAAGAGTACGGCTATGATTTCGTCAACGCCGGCGGCATTCATATCGAGCCGATCGGCTTATACTCGAAAAAATACAAAAGCATTGAAGAACTGCCGGACGGCGCGACGATCATCATGAGCAACTCGGTCGCCGACCATGGCCGCATTTTATCGATGCTGCAAGAAAAAGGGCTCATTAAATTGAAACCGGGCGTCGATAAAACGAAAGCGACAGTCAATGACATCATCGAAAATCCAAAGCATTTAAAATTTAAGGCCGATGTCGACGCCGGGCTTCTGCCGCAAATTTACAAAAACGGCGAAGGCGATGCGGTGCTGATCAACGCCAACTATGCGCTTGACGCCGGTTTGGACCCGGCGAAAGACCCGATCGCCGTTGAGTCGCCGAAAAACAATCCGTATGTGAACATTATTGCGGTGCGCAAAGGCGATGAAAACCGGAAAGAAATCAAAACGCTTGTCGAAGTGCTGCAATCGAAAGAAATCCAAGATTTCATTAAAGAAAAATACCACGGCGCCGTCATTCCAGCGGCGGAAAACAATCAATAACGGGAGCGTTTCGCTTCCGTTTCTTTTTTGTCCCCAAAAAGCCGCTCCCCTTAAACGAAAAGAAAGCAGCAAAGGTTAAAACGATTCTGAATCCGAGGGCGCCGCGGCCGACCTGTTTCTCCGCTCTTCATCGGCCGTTCAAACGCGCCAGTACGGCGGCGAGCATAACGATGATGACGCAGTTTTGCAGGACGATCACAGCCGTTAAGCTGAAGGCGCCGTCTCCCTGTTCACCGAGGGTGTTGCCGATGATGATCCACGTCAAAAACGAAGCGAAAGCGGCTGTTAAGGCAAAGACAACCCAACGAATCAATCGCATTTCCCCCTTTTGTATTGATGATGGAAGTTGAACAGAACAGGCGGTTTTCATCATGACGTTCCATCTATGATCGCGAAACGGTGGTGTTTCCACACCCTTTCAATACCATTCGTTGTTTAATTTCGTTTTCCTTCATCCTATTTCGCGCAGGAGACTCCCACTTCAACGACCAAAGGGAGTAAGTGGGAGAGGAATGCTCGTTCCCCCTTTCTTTTGTGTATGATAGAATAAAGACGTGGAGAAAACTGTTAAATAAAGGCACTCCAATAACGGTTGCTCGATGTATGGAGTTGGTTGCAGGAAACGTTGTTACATTTAAACAACGATCGTAGGTCCGTCTGTTGTGTGTGGAAGCCAAGTTCTGCCAACAGACACACCGAGTGAATCCGTAACGATGCAGGCATGACCTGCGTCGTTGGGTAGTCGTCAACCTGCCCCCTGATGCAACCCCAAGTCAAGGAAGGAGGACGAAGTCCGTTTGCACTTCTGGGGAGTTGCAAGCCCCCACTTCAAGCGTTAGCGAAGTGGGGGTAGTTGACGCATACTAACAGCAGAAACGAACAAAGGGAGGAAAATGATGATGAACAACGGAACACATGCATCGGTCGAATCCGCGCTTCATCGCTACAAAGAGGGAATTGGGGCGTTCACCAAAAAACTTCCGAATGTGGCCGAGCGGTTTAACGCGTTTACGGAAGCGTGCTTTGCCGAGGGAGCGCTGTCAAAAAAAGAAAAACAATTGATTGCCCTCGGCATCAGCTTGGCGGCGCAAGACGAGTATTGCACGATTTACCATACGAAAGGATGCCTTGACGAAGGAGCGTCGGAACGGGAAATTTTGGAAGTATGCGCGGTGGCGGCCGCGTTTGGCGGCGGGGCGGCGATGAGCCAGGCGGTGACGCTCGTGCAGGAATGCCTCCGCGAGCTGCGGACAGCCCATTAGACTCCGGCAACGGGGTCTTTTTTTTTGCAAAAGCTCGTACAAACAGCCCGTTTTCGTGTAAAATATAAAAAGCGCTGTCCCTTTTTCCTGTTTTTCTCCGTTTAGTTGCGTCTACATAGTGAAAAAGGGGGCGGAATAGTTGCGCATATTTTTCATTTGTTATAAGATTGTAATGAGAATAAAATGAGAATGAGCGTCCGCTGGGTCAACAGCGAGCGATGACTATTTTCAAGCAGAAATTGGAGGTATGCTGCATGGCAGTGTTGACGATTCAAAATCTCCACGTTGCGGTGGAAGGGAAAGAGATTTTAAAAGGGGTTGACTTGGAAATCAAAGGCGGGGAAATCCACGCCATCATGGGTCCGAACGGAACGGGGAAGTCGACGCTGGCATCGGCCATTATGGGCCATCCAAAATATGAAGTGACAGAAGGATCGGTGACGCTCGACGGCCAGGATGTCCTTGAGATGGAAGTCGACGAACGGGCGCGCGCCGGCCTGTTTTTGGCGATGCAATACCCAAGCGAAATCAGTGGAGTGACGAACGCCGACTTTTTGCGCGCTGCGATCAATGCCCGGCTTGGCGAGGGCAACGAAATTTCGCTCATGAAATTCATCCGCAAGCTCGATGAAAAAATGGCGTTTCTCGAAATGAACCCGGATATGGCGCACCGTTACTTGAACGAAGGATTCTCGGGCGGGGAGAAAAAGCGAAATGAAATTTTGCAGCTGATGATGCTTGAACCGAAAATCGCCATTTTGGACGAGATCGACTCCGGATTGGACATTGACGCGCTGAAAATTGTCGCCAAAGGCGTCAACGAAATGCGCAGCAGCGAATTCGGCTGTTTGATCATCACTCACTACCAACGGTTATTGAACTACATCACGCCGGATTACGTGCACGTCATGATGCAAGGGCGCATCGTCAAATCCGGCGGTCCGGAACTGGCGCAGCGGCTTGAGGCGGAAGGGTACGACTGGATCAAAAAAGAGCTTGGCATTGAAGACGAAACGGTCGGACAAGAAGCGTAAGCGTTAGGAGGAGGATTATGGCGACAGAAACGAAAATCCCATTCGATGAAACATACATCCGCACGTTCTCAAGCGGGCGCGGCGAGCCGGACTGGCTGACGGCGCGGCGCCTTGAGGCGCTTCGGCTGGCGGAGCGGCTGCCGCTTCCGAAACCGGAGAAGACGAAAATCGACAAATGGAATTTCACCGAGTTCGCCCGCCACACGGTCGACAGCGCGCCGTATGATGGTCTTGACGATTTGCCGGAAGCGGTCAAGGCGCTCATCGAGGCGGGCGAAGGAACGAAAAACTTGTACGTGCAGCGCAACCATACGCCGGCGTACGTGTCGCTGTCCGATGAATTAAAAGAAAAAGGCGTCATTTTCACCGACATCTTCACAGCAGCGCGCGAGCATGGCGATTTGCTGAAAAACTATTTGATGACGGCGGTCAAGCCGGATGAGCACCGCCTTGCCGCGCTCCATGCGGCGCTGCTCAACGGCGGTGTGTTTGTCTATGTGCCGAAAAACGTGGAGATTGAAACGCCGCTTCAGGCGGTCTATATTCAAGACGAAGACGATATCGCCTTGTTCAACCATGTCATCGTCGTGGCGGAAGACAACAGCCGCGTCGTGTTTGTCGAAAATTATATATCGGCAAGCCGCGAAGGAAACGCGGTCGTCAATGTGGTTGCCGAGGTGTTTGCCCAAGCGAACGCAAGCGTCTTTTTCGCCGCTGTCGACCATTTGGCCAAAGGCACAACGACGTATGTCAATCGGCGCGGCATCGCCGGGCGCGACGGACGGATCGAATGGGCGCTCGGGCTGATGAATGACGGCAACACGGTCTCCGAGAACATCACCCGCCTTGTCGGCGACGGCTCGTTCGGCGATACGAAAACGGTCGCGGTCAGCCGCGGCGA
The DNA here is from genome assembly GCF_000691465.1 of Geobacillus sp. CAMR5420. Lineage (NCBI taxonomy): Bacteria > Bacillati > Bacillota > Bacilli > Caryophanales > Anoxybacillaceae > Geobacillus > Geobacillus sp. CAMR5420. The sequence goes on along the minus strand of NZ_JHUS01000063.1, from coordinate 45,141 downwards.
GCAAGTGCAAAACTTTACGACGAGCGTCATTCATTACGGAAAGCATACAGAAGGCCACATTTTAAAACACGGCGTCGTCCGCGACAGCGCGACCTCGATTTTCAACGGCATCGGGAAAATTGAGCACGGCGCGTCAAAATCAAACGCCGAGCAGGAGTCGCGCGTCTTGATGTTGAGCGAAAAAGCGCGCGGCGATGCGAACCCGATTTTGCTCATTGATGAAGACGACGTCATGGCGGGCCACGCGGCATCGGTGGGACGCGTCGATCCGATCCAATTGTATTACTTAATGAGCCGCGGCATTCCGAGACGCGACGCGGAACGGCTCATCATCCACGGCTTTTTGGCGCCGGTCGTCGAGGCGATTCCAATTGAAGGCGTGAAAAACCAATTAATTGAAGTGATTGAAAGGAAAGTTCAATCATGAATGTAAACGACATTCGCGCGTTGTTTCCAATTTTGCATCAGGACGTCAACGGCCATCCGCTCGTTTATTTCGACAGCGCGGCGACATCGCAAAAGCCGCTGCCGGTGATTGAGGCGCTTGACCGCTATTACCGCGAGTACAACTCGAACGTCCACCGCGGCGTCCATACGCTCGGGACGAAGGCGACGGACGCGTACGAAGGCGCGCGCGAAAAAGTGCGGCGGTTTTTAAACGCCCAATCGGCGCAGGAAATCATCTTTACGCGCGGCACAACCGCTGCGCTCAACTTGGTCGCTGCAAGCTACGGGCGCGCCAACGTCAAAGAAGGCGATGAGATCGTCATCACGTACATGGAGCATCACAGCAACTTGATTCCGTGGCAGCAGCTGGCGAAGCAAACGGGGGCGACGTTAAAATACATTCCAATGCAGGAAGACGGCACGATCGATCTGCGCGATGTCGAGGCGACCGTCACCGAAGCAGCGAAGATTGTCGCCATTGCTCATGTATCGAACGTGCTTGGGACGATCAACCCGGTGCGGGAGATCGCCCGCCTCGCCCATGAGCGCGGGGCGGTCGTCGTCGTCGATGCGGCGCAAAGCGCTCCGCATATGAAGGTCGATGTTCAGGAACTTGATTGCGATTTTCTCGCCCTTTCCGGCCATAAAATGTGCGGGCCGACGGGAATCGGCGTATTATATGGCAAAAAGAAATGGCTTGAGCAGATGGAGCCGGTCGAGTTCGGCGGCGAAATGATCGATTTTGTCGAGCTGTACGACTCAACGTGGAAAGAGCTGCCGTGGAAGTTTGAAGGCGGCACGCCGATCATCGCCGGGGCGATTGGCCTTGGGGCGGCGATCGATTTCCTTGAACAAGTCGGCTTGGACGCCATCGCCGCCCATGAGCACGAGCTGGCGCAATATGCGCTTGAACGAATGGCGGACATCGACGGCGTCACCGTCTATGGCCCGAAAGAACGGGCGGGGCTTGTGACGTTTAACATCGAAGGGGTGCATCCGCACGATGTGGCGACCGTTTTGGACGCAGAAGGGGTCGCCATCCGCGCCGGCCACCATTGCGCCCAGCCGCTCATGAAATGGCTCGGCGTGACGGCGACCGCCCGGGCGAGCTTTTACCTTTACAATACGAAAGAGGAAATCGACCGGTTCATCGCCGCATTACAGAAAGCGAAGGAGTACTTCAGCCATGTCTTCTAACCATCCGTTGGACCAGCTTTACCGCCAAGTCATTATGGATCATTATAAAAACCCGCGCAACCGCGGGGTGCTTGAGGGCACGAACGTCGATGTCAACATGAACAACCCGACGTGCGGCGACCGCATCCACTTGACGATGAAAGTTGAAGACGGAAAAGTCGCCGACGTCAAATTTGAAGGGGAAGGCTGTTCGATTTCGATGTCGTCGGCGTCGATGATGACGCAGGCGATCAAAGGGAAAACGGTGGAAGAAGCGCTTCGGCTCGCCCACATTTTTTCCGACATGATCCAAGGGAAAGAGTACGACGATTCCGTCGACCTTGGCGACATCGAAGCGCTCCAAGGCGTTTCCAAGTTTCCGGCCCGCATCAAATGCGCGACGCTCGCGTGGAAAGCGCTCGAAAAAGGGCTGCACAATCATGAACATGAAGGAAGGTGAACCGAGATGGCGAAAAAAGCACCGGAAATCGGTGAATACAAGTACGGCTTCGTCGACAAGGACGTCTCCGTCTTCCGCGCCCAGCGCGGCCTGACGCGTGAAGTCGTCGAAGAAATTTCGCGGATGAAAAACGAGCCGCAATGGATGCTCGAGTTCCGCTTAAAAGCGCTCGACATCTTCTACAGCAAACCGATGCCGCAATGGGGCGGCGACTTGTCAAGCCTCGATTTCGATGAAATTACGTACTACGTCAAACCGACGGAAAAATCGGGCCGCTCATGGGATGAAGTGCCGGCGGAAATTAAAGCGACGTTCGATAAATTAGGGATTCCAGAGGCGGAACAAAAATATTTGGCCGGCGTCTCGGCGCAATATGAATCCGAGGTCGTCTACCACAACATGAAAGAAGACCTCGAAAAACTCGGTGTCATCTTTAAAGACACCGACTCGGCGCTGAAGGAAAACGAAGACTTGTTCCGCGAGTATTTCGCCAAAGTCGTGCCGCCGACGGACAACAAATTTGCGGCCTTGAACTCGGCCGTCTGGTCGGGCGGTTCGTTCATCTACGTCCCGAAAGGCGTCAAAGTCGATACGCCGCTTCAGGCGTACTTCCGCATCAACTCGGAAAACATGGGGCAGTTTGAACGGACGCTCATCATCGTGGACGAAGGGGCGCACGTCCATTACGTCGAGGGCTGCACGGCGCCGATTTACACGACGAACTCGCTCCATAGCGCGGTTGTTGAGATCATCGTCAAAAAAGGCGCGTACTGCCGCTACACGACGATCCAAAACTGGGCGAACAACGTCTTCAACTTGGTGACGAAGCGCGCCGTCTGCGAAGAAAACGCGACGATGGAATGGATTGACGGCAACATCGGCTCGAAGCTGACGATGAAATACCCGGCCGTCATCTTAAAAGGCGAAGGGGCGCGCGGCTTGACACTGTCGATTGCCATCGCCGGCAAAGGGCAGCACCAAGACGCCGGGGCGAAAATGATTCATCTGGCGCCGAATACGTCGTCGACGATCGTCTCGAAGTCGATCTCGAAACAAGGCGGCAAGGTGACGTATCGCGGCATGGTCCATTTCGGCCGCAAAGCGTCCGGCTCGCGCTCGAACATCGAATGCGATACGCTCATTCTCGACAACCAGTCGACATCGGATACGATTCCGTACAACGAAATTTTAAACGACAACGTGTCGCTTGAACACGAAGCGAAAGTGTCGAAAGTGTCGGAAGAGCAGCTGTTCTACTTGATGAGCCGCGGCATTTCCGAGCAGGAAGCGACGGAAATGATCGTCATGGGCTTCATCGAGCCGTTCACGCGGGAGCTGCCGATGGAATACGCGGTCGAGATGAACCGCTTGATCAAATTCGAGATGGAAGGAAGCATTGGGTAAGCTTGATGAATCAAGGGTGGAGCGTTCGCTTGGGGGTGCTTCCCCCACAAAACGCCCACATGATCGACGCAGGGCAAAACAAGGGAGCGGCCGGCGCTTATTCTCTCCGGTGGTCTCTGGAAGCGTCAAGGCCGCCCTGCAGGCCATTTCCTCCCTCATGGGAGCATGTTTTTAGGGGAGCGCTCTTTTTTGGGCGCTCCCCTGTCATTGATTTCAAATGCCAGGCGGCTCTGTTCAGCCGTGTACGATCTCTCGGCTTAGTAGCCTTTTTAGGCGTGAAGTTAGCAGCCATGTATTAAAAACATGGATTTTATTCATTTTTCCCGATAGGGACTACGAAAGAGATGTTTAAGTTAAGTGCAACTTTTTATTGACAAATAATTTTTTTCTACAATTAAACTGTAGATGAGCATTTTTCACTACAATAATTTCTATGGTTAAAAGAGACAAACAGAGACCCTCTTACACGATGCGGAACTGTTTTTTGACTACATCAATGGTCATATCCTCCTATTCGCCACAGCTGAACCCGATCGAGCACTTGTGGAAATGGCTGAAAGACACCGTCATTGCCAATGTGTTTCATCAAGATCGAAACGATATCGCCCAAGCCATTGCTCGGTTTATGGATGACATCCATGAACGCCCGGAGGAAGTGCTGCAACGCTTGGGGTGTGCAGGATGACTGAGAAACTCACTCTTCATGTTGTATGTATATACTTACATTCTACAGGAAAGGTGCTCTTTTTTCTATGATGTGGATGGGGATTATCGGTTAATCAACACGCCTGAAAAAAGAGGTGTTCAACAGCAACAAGAAAAAGGCATGACTAATCTAAATCATTATAAGGTAGGTGGCATTTTATTTTTATGAAACTTATATTTTCTGGAAAAAGTGGAATATTCATAAAGGTTCTCTTGTTAGTTATTTCATGGTTTATTATTTTATTCAGCTTGATGATTCAAAATTCTGATGCGTTCATTTATTGGTTTAATCCAAGCGTAGTATCCATTAGCGATGAAAGGTATTTTTATACTTTAGTGCCTACCTTTTTTAATATTCTACTTTTATTTTTCCAAATTAAGTTTTTGGGGGTTAGAGAGAGAAAAACAACTATCTACAAAATCTTGTTTGTTACGCTTGTCATTAATACTATATTGTTTTTATATTATGCTATTTATCAATTTTTTGGATAAATCCAAAAACAATTATTGGCGTGTTAACACAACATGTACATGGCAAGCGAGGTGTTTTCTTAATCCGCCAGTGATGTGTGATTTACTTATTTTTCCTATGGGTGCAAGTAAGATATGATCTAAAATCGTCAAGTACAACTTTTGTTAAATAGCCAAATTATTTATTGAATAACAGTATGAGTAACATCATTGCTTGATTTTGCAATATTTCGCCAACGCTCTGAACGAAATCTTTCAATGTTTGATGGATCGCATTGAAACCTTATACGAATGCTTGGATACAAGTAGAGGCATTTCATGATTATCTTGTTGACAAAAAAGGTTTCAACAGTTATGAAACTTGTCCGACTCGTCTTCGAAGATGAGTGGCTTTGGCTCTCCCTTGTTTAGCTTCCCAGCCAAGAAACGTTTCAGTTCAAAAAACGAAAGACCGCTTGCTCGGTGAACCGGTTCCGGTGGTTGAACCGGCACTGGCATGATTTCGAGCAAATAGGCTAATAATGGAGGTAACAAGCTTGTCACTCCTTCTTTGTTTTGGCTGTTGAGTGTGTGGTTACCTCAATGATGGCCGAAAACAATGGGGGTGGCAAGCTTTTTTTCTTCCGACCGTTGAAACTCAAGGAAAAACCGTGAGTGTGGAGGATAAACTTTTGACAATACCTTACGGTGAAGAGGGTGGCTTATCATTGAAACGGATCCTCCGTTATGTTTTGTTGTGTACAATGCTAGCTGGCTGCGATCATCAGGAGATGAATTTACAGGCTCATCATTTGGATGCAAAAAGACAAGGTTTTGATCAAGAAGAGATAGAAAATCTCATTAGAGAGCCGGAAAACGCCAATAAAGTCAACCGACAGCTCAAAAACAAGGAGGCTGCGGCTTTCTTTCGGCTGGGGATGACGAAAGAAGAGATTCGTCACTTGGATCGGGAGGAGATGGATTTTTTTCGCGCGAGAAGTGCGGCGAATCAATGGCATGAGCTCGATGAACAAACGGTGAAGGAGATTTTCAAGAAACAGGCGGATCATCCAATGATCCGATGCCATATCGAGAAACAGAAATTATGCACCGCGTCCACGATTTACACCGATCAAAAAAAGAACATCATGGAATTGACCATATCCGTTTCCTTGTTAAGTCGAGAAGAGCATCGATATGCCGTCGTCTTGTCGTATGAATGGCTTATCGATCCGAAAGAAAAGGAGACGGATTTTTACGGGATTTTGACGACTGAAAATGCGGTTGTCGATTATCATCAGCTTTATAGCTCCTACAAGACGTATCGGGATGCGTCTCACGTCAGCATACAACATAGTAGGAAACCTTACCAATCTTCTGTTGTAGGGTATATGATCAAAAATTCTCTGCACAAGGAAAACAACCGCCACTTTGGATATGTGTATTCTGAAATTGTCCCTTCGGATCACGCGCAAACGTATATGGATGTTGAGGGATTTTATGTTCATGCTAATCGGACATGGAGAGAAAAGGATTTGTTTTCTTTCCAAGATGTTTATAACTGGAATGAAAAGGCTGACGCGGTGATGTTCAAGTCTCCGGTGATCCGAATCTCCATCCGGCCGTGATGAAGCGGGATGGAATGTTTTGTTTCGAGGGAGCGCTCTTTTTTGGGCGCTCCCCTGTCATTGATTTCAAATGCCAGGCGGATCTGTTCAGCCGCGCTCAGTCTTCCTGTTTAGCGCTGCACTTTTTCAAGCGCCAATTTGATGCCGAACCCGATCATCACCGCGCCCGTGATGCCTTCAATCCATTTCTTCGTTTTCGGCCGCTTCATGAAGTCGCTGATATAATGGATGAAGGAAATGTAAAACAAAAACCATATCGCGGTCATCGCCGTATAAGCCGCCCCCATTAGGAGAAACGGAGCGAAGGAGTGCGCGCCGGGCGCCACGAACTGCGGCAAAAACGTTAAGAAAAAGGCCGCCACTTTCGGATTTAAGAAATCGGTCAGAAACCCTTGCTTGAAGCAGGCGGTATGTTCTCCTCCTCCTCTGATGTCCGTTTCCACACTGGGGGCTTCGCCTTTTTTCATGACCCCATATAATGCCTTAGCGCCTAAATACGTTAAGTACACAGCACCCACATACTTCAGGATCGAAAACAGCAAGGCCGATTGCATAATGACGGCGGAAAGCCCGAGCGACGCCGCGGCGGTGTGGAGAAACAAGGCGCAGCAAACCCCTATATAGATGCAATTTAAAGCTTTAACATTTTTCGTTTTGACCGGTCATTTCATCCAACTGTCGAGTGACCGAACAACACCGCTTAAAGACCCATGAATGGGTCTTTAAGCGAGTCGTTGTTCGGTCTTCCGTCACGCCTTAGCGTGACGGAGGCAAGCCTACGGCTTGCCTTCGACAGTCAAAAATGGATGAGCCACTTTTCCGTCAAGGATATGTTAAACGATTTCGTTGCATCTATATAGTGCGGTTTTCAAGCCGCCGATCTTCCCTGCGGAAATGGTGTTTTTGGTCACCACCGCTGTGTCGGGGCCGGGCAGCACAATCAAAAATATCGATAAGAGAAGAAACGGGTACAGATGGATCATTGGACAGCCCTCCCATTGTCAGAATGTTTCGATGGGTATCATTGTATCGCAATCGTTCCTCGATTGTAAATTATGGATGTTATGAATCTATGAACTGCCATTGCCCTTGATGGTGCGGCGGTCATTTTTATTTCGCGCCGCCCGCGCTTATGGTATAGTGAAGATAGCTGGAAATCGAACGAATTGGTGATCGTGATGATTTACATCGGACTGACTGGTTGGGGGGATCATGACAGCCTCTATCCGCCAGGTCTTGCGGCGAAAGACAAGTTGCTGGAATACGCGGCCCATTTTCCGACGGTCGAGGTCGATTCGTACTTTTACGCCATTCAGCCGCGTTCGAACGTGGAAAAGTGGATTCGCGAGACGCCGCCGTCGTTTCAGTTTATCGTGAAGGCATACCAAGGAATGACCGGGCATGAGCGCGGCCCGATTCCGTATGAAAGCAAGGAAGCGATGTTTGCCGCGTTTTTGGACTCGATCGCGCCGTTTCAGGAAGCGGGGAAGCTGGCGATGGTGCTGTTTCAGTTTCCGCCGTGGTTTGACTGTCGGCGCGAGCATGTGGAGTACTTGCGCTGGGTGAAAGCGCGGATGGGGGAGGTGCCGGCGGCGCTCGAATTTCGGCACCAATCGTGGTTTTCGCCGCGCTTTTATGACAAAACGCTTCGCTTTATGGAAGAGGAAGGGTGGATTCACGCGATTTGCGACGAGCCGCAGGCGGGGGAAGGGTCGGTGCCGACCGTTTTGCATCCGACCGACCGGGAAAAGACGCTCATCCGCCTGCACGGACGGAATGTCCACGGCTGGAACAAGGCGACGGCCGGCGAGAACTGGCGGGCGGTCCGCTACTTGTATCGATACAACGAGCGCGAGCTGCGCGAGTGGGCGCGCCATATCGAGGCATTAAAGCAAAAAACGAAACAAATTTACGTGCTGTTTAACAACAACTCCGGCGGCGATGCCGCTGACAACGCCAAACAATTGATCGATTTGCTTGGCATTGAGTACACGGGCCTGGCGCCGCGGCAGCTTGGTTTGTTTTGAAGCGGGGGGGAGAGACAAAATGGCGTATATGTTGCTTTTTTTGATCGGCTTTATCGCGGGGACGGTGGGCAGCTTGGCCGGCCTTGGCGGCGGGGTGATCATCGTGCCGGCGCTTCTGTTTTTCGGCGCGCTCGGCTGGCTGTCGGCGGTGACGCCGCAGGTCGCGGTCGGCACGTCGCTTGTCGTCATTATTTTCAATGGCTTATCGTCCACATTGTCGTATATGAAAGACAAAATGGTCGACTATCAAAGCGGCTTGCTCTTTTGCCTTGGCAGCGTTCCCGGGGCGGTCATCGGCGCTTGGGTGAACAATACGCTGAGCGCCGCTCATTTTTCATTGTATTTTGGGCTGTTTTTAATCGCCATGTCGCTCTTTTTGTCGCTGAGTCAAAAGAAAACGAAGCGTTCGGCTGACGAGACGGCGGCGGCGAAAGAAAACGGGGTCGAACGAACGGCGGCGGAGCAGGCGCGGCCGGCGCCGTGGTGGAAACGGCGTGTTGTGCGAACGTACACGGACCGAAACGGTGAGGTGTTCACATACGGCTATCAGCCGCTCATGGCGGTCGCCATCGCGTTTGTCGTCGGCTTTTTCGGCGGGTTGTTTGGCATTGGCGGCGGCTCGCTCATGGTGCCGGCGATGATCGTGCTGTTTCGCTTTCCGCCCCATGTGGCGGTCGCCACGTCGATGTTGATGATTTTTTTGTCCTCGCTCGTCGGCTCTCTCACCCATGTCGCGATGGGAAACGTGCAATGGTCGTTTGCCCTGGCCCTCATTCCTGGGGTGTGGATCGGGGCGAAAACCGGAGCGTGGATCAATAAGCGGATGCCAAGCCGGACGCTTGTCGTCGTGCTTCGGATGGTGCTCGTTTTGCTTGGCCTTCGGCTTGTGATCGAAAGTTTTTCGTAACCAAGGAGGCTTGCGCATTGAAGCAAACCGTCTATATTTATCATACGAACGACGTGCACAGCCATTTTGAACATTGGCCGCAAATCGCCCGCTTTTTGTCAGAACGGAGAAGGGAGCATCGCGCGCGCAACGAGGCGATGCTTTTGTTTGATGTGGGCGATTTTCTCGACCGCGTGCACCCGATTACCGAGGCGACGCGTGGAAAAGCGAATGTGGACTTATTGAACGATCTTCACTATGATGCGGTGACGATCGGCAACAACGAAGGGATCACCCTTGATCATGATGAACTGGATACGTTGTACGAACAGGCTCGGTTTCCGGTCGTTGTCGCCAATTTGTTTCGCCGCGATGGCGTGCGGCCGCATTGGGCGTTGCCGTATGTCGTCATCCCGGCGACGGAGACGTTTCGCATTGGGGTGGTTGGCGCCACCGCTCCGTTTTCTCACTTTTACGAGCTGCTCGGCTGGAAGATCGTTCCGCCGTTTGACATGTTGGCAGCGGCGGTGGAGGAAGTGAGGCAAAAGGCCGATTGCGTCGTTGTGCTGTCTCATCTTGGGGTGAATGAGGATGAAAAAATCGCTGCGACGATCCCAGGCGTGGACATTATTTTAGGCGCTCACACCCACCATGTGTTTCCAGAAGGAAAAACATTGAATCAAACACTGCTTTGCGCGGCGGGGAAATACGGAAAATATGTTGGGGTGGTCAAGCTGGAGATTGACCAAAACCGGCTGTCCAGGGCATCCGCGACGGTCGTGGATGTCGAACCATTGCCCCGCTCCGAGGCGGTCGAGCGCCATCTTGTTTGTCTTGAGCAGGAAAGTTTGGCGCGGCTTGAAGCGGAACAAGTCGCCGTGCTCCATGATGACTTGCCGCTTGACTGGTTCGCCCCGTCGCCGCTTGGGAATTTGCTTGCTTCCGCTTTGCGTGAGTGGTGCCAAGCGGACATCGGCATGGTCAACGCCGGCGTGCTGCTTGCGCCGCTTGCGAGAGGACCGGTGACGAAAAAAGATTTGCATCGCATTTGCCCGCATCCGCTCAACCCGTGCAAGGTGAAGCTGCGCGGCGCGGAGCTCAAAGAGATTATCCTTGAGGCCAACACGGAACGGATGAAGCATTTGCAGTTTAAAGGGTTTGGCTTCCGCGGCGAAGTGATGGGGGAAATGGTGTACGACGGCGTGGACATCGAGGCCGGGCTCGAGGAGGACGGTCAATGGCATATCCGCCGCATTATGATCAACGGCGAGCCGCTCAATCCCGAGCGCACGTATGAGGTGGCGACGACCGATATGTTTGCGATCGGCCACTTTTATCCGCAAATTCAGCGGGCGGCGGAAAAAACGTATTACATGCCGGAGTTTTTGCGCGATCTTCTCGCTTGGAAATTGGCCCAATAGGCAGGCACTTCTTTTTCCATGCTTCATACATTGGAGTATGGAAAGGAGAGTGACTGCGGCGATGGTCGAAGTGAAGCCGATCATCATTGACGGACATCCGTTTATTGCTGTGTCCGTCCAGCTGCCGAAAACGAATTTGTTGGCGGTGGCGGGTGAAAAAGGGTACATTATGTGCGGAGCGCTCGATGTGGCGCTGTTGAATGAGAAATTGCGCGATCGCGGCATTATCGCCGGGCGGGCGGTCGGGGTGCGTACGATTGAACAGCTGCTCGAGGCGCCGCTCGAATCGGTGACAGTCGCCGCTTTGGAGCTCGGCATTGAAGAGGGAATGAAAGGAAGAGAGGCGCTGTTGAAAATGCGGTGAAAAAATCCCTCCTTGCAAGCATACATATAGCTTGTAAAGGAGGGATTTTCATTTTGTTGCGCCCCCGATTCGTGCGGAAGGGGCCGCTCCCGTTCCGCTATGTGTTTTTATTGACGTTCGTTTTTTTTATGTTCTCGACGGCGGTAAGCCTTTGGATTGTCAATAAAGGCATTAAGCCGGTGCTCATGGAGATTGCGGAAACGGAAACGAAGCGGATTGCCAACTTGGTGATCAATAACGCCATTGAGCAGCAGTTTCAAAAAGACAACCCTGAATTTCGGCAGCTGGTCACGGTTCAAAAGGACGAAAGCGGCAAAATTGTGTCGGTCGATTTTGACACCGCGGTGATCAATCGCATCTTATCGGAGACGGATGATCATGTGATGGAAAGCTTAAAGGCGGCGACAGAAGGACGGCTTGAACGGATGGTCCTTCCCGAAGTCGAGTCCGGAACTGGAAACAGCCGCGGCATCATTTATTACATTCCGCTTGGAAAAATCACGGATAATGCCCTCTTGGCCAACCTCGGCCCGCGCATTCCGGTGCAGTTTCAGATCGTTGGCAATGTCGACTCGGAAGTGACGAAAGAAATTCGAGCGTATGATATTAACAGTTTTTTTATTGAAATTGATATTCATGTATCGGTCGACATCCAAGTCGTCATTCCTTTTGCATCGAAAATTTCCAATGTGACAACAGATATTCCAGTTGTGATGCGCTTTATTCCGGGAGAAGTGCCGCAATTTTACAACAAAAACGGCGGTCAAGTCGGCCCGTCCATCCAGCTTCCGAAGCGGTAGTGGGAAAGGCTGTCAATGCGCGCCTCTAAAAGGCCGGCGACTGTCATCTTCCTAAATCGATCGTTCTCGTTCGACTGTCGAAGGCAAGCCAAGGCGTGACGGAGGATCGAACAACCGCCTGCTTCACAGACCCATATATAGGTCTTTAAGCGGCGTTGTTCGGTCGCCCGACAGTCGATCAAATACTCGGGTAAAAGCTGCAAATGGCAAAGCTTCAAATTGCATCTATATAGTTCCGTTAGGTTGACGGGTGCCCGCGTCAGCCGTTGGGAATGGTTTTGACAGAAACATGGAAATGTTATGCAAAAAAAGTGTTCTTCCCGGCGAAGGGGCTTTGGCTGTTTCTCTGGCGTTTGTCAAGAGGAAACAGCTTTTTTTGTTTTTCAAATAGAAAACAACTAGACGAGTTGGTTCGAATTTTGTAATATTATATTAAATTGAAAATAGTTTTATTATTTACATAGCAGTTTGAGAGGGGGAATGAACGGCCGGCATCGGAAGGCATGCATCAGTTTGCGGCGCCATCCGGCGCGGCGCACGAGCGCACAAGGCAGACGGACTCTATCGATATAGTATGCAGAAAAAGGTGTGCGCTCTGGTGACAGAACATTTTGAACAATGGGGGGAACAAGAAATGAAGAAAAAAAGAGCAGCAGGTGTCTTTTTCTCATTGATGCTGACGGCGGGTCTTTTGGCCGGCTGCGGCGGCAACCAGCAAGGAGGCAGTTCTTCAGGCGGAAACAGCGGCGGAGGCGGGGGCGGCGATGTGATTAAAATCGGCGCCAACCTTGAGCTGTCCGGCGGGGTCGCGTCATACGGCCAGTCGATTGCGGAAGGGCTCGACTTGGCGCTTGAGGAAATCAACAAAGAAGGAATCAACGGCAAAAAGCTGGAGTTGGTGAAAGTCGACAACAAATCGGAAGCGGCCGAAGCGACGAACGGCGCGATCAAGTTGATCAGCCAGGATAAAGTCGTCGCCATCATCGGCTCGGCGACGAGCACGAACACGCTCGCTCAAGTGCAAGTCGCCAACGACAATAAAGTGCCGCTCATTACGCCGACAGGCACGAACCCGACGATCACGAACAAAGACGGCAAAGTGAACGAGTTCGTCTTCCGGACGTGCTTTATCGACCCGTTCCAAGGGACGGTGGCGGCCAAATTCGCCTTGAACGAACTGAAAGTGAAAAACGCGGCGGTGTTGATCGACAGCTCGAGCGACTATTCGAAAGGGCTGGCCGCTTCGTTTAAAGACGCGTTCACGCAAGGCGGCGGCAAAATTGTCGCTGAAGAGGCGTATGTCGCGAAAGACACCGATTTCCGTGCGACGCTGACGCGCATAAAATCAAAGAATCCAGAGTTCATTTTCCTGCCGGGCTATTATGAAGAAGTCGGCCTCATCGTCAAGCAGGCGCGCGAGCTTGGCTTGAACGTGCCGATCATGGGCGGCGACGGCTGGGATTCGCCGAAGCTGGTCGAGATCGCGGGCAAAGACGCGTTGAACAACACGTACATCACGAACCATTATTCGTCGGGCGACCCGGATCCGAAAATTCAAGAGTTTGTGAAAGCCTTTAAAGCGAAATACAACAAAGCGCCGGATGCGTTCAACGCGCTTGGCTATGATACAGCCTACTTCCTGGCCGACGCCATCAAGCGGGCCGGCAGCGCCGATCCGGTGAAAATTAAAGACGCGCTGGCGCAAACGAAAGATTTGCAGCTCGTCTCCGGCACGCTGACGCTCAATGAAAACCATGACCCGGTCAAATCGGCGGCCATTTTGGAATACAAAGACGGGCAGCAGCAATTCAAAACGAAAGTGAATCCGTAATGAAAGGCTGGATGGATGCATGGACGGGGGAGGCCCCTAAGGGGCGCCCTCCTGTCCGGCATTTCTTTTGGTCAACGACGAGTTTTCGTTAAGGAGCGTGCGATCATGGAACTCATTCAACAGCTGGTCAACGGCATTTCGCTAGGCAGCATTTATGCGCTCATCGCTCTTGGCTATACGATGGTGTACGGCATTGTTCGGCTCATTAACTTCGCCCATGGCGACGTCTTTATGGTCGGTTCATTCGTCGGTTTTTATGCCGTAACGATGCTTGGTGTCGGCTTTTTCCCGGCGCTTTTGCTGGCGATGGCCTCTTGCGCCGTGCTTGGGATGATCATCGAGCGGATTGCCTACAAGCCGTTGCGCAATGCGGCGCGCATCGCAGTGCTCATTACGGCGATCGGCGTATCGCTCTTGATTGAGTACGTCACGATTTATTTGCGCGGGGCCCAGCCGGAAGCGTATCCGAGCACGCTGCTGCCGGATCGGAACTTGAAGCTGTTTGGGGTTGTCATCAGCAGCCAGTCGCTGTTCATCCTCGGCACGTCCCTCGTTTTGATGATTCTTCTTCAGTTCATCGTTCACCGGACAAAAATCGGGAAAGCGATGCGCGCTGTTTCCCATGATGCGGAAGCGGCCCGGTTGATGGGAATCAACGTCGACAACACGATTTCGGCCACGTTCGCCATCGGTTCAGCGCTCGCGGGGGCGGCAGGCGTTATTTTCGGCATTTATTATACAAAAATCGAGCCATTGATGGGCATTCTTCCCGGATTGAAAGCGTTTGTCGCCGCCGTGTTGGGCGGAATCGGCATCATTCCGGGAGCGATGGTCGGGGGGCTTTTGCTTGGCGTCATCGAATCGCTCGTCAGCGGGCTCGGCTACTCGCTTTGGCGCGACGGAGTGGCGTTTGTCATTTTAATTCTCATTCTCATTTTCCGGCCGGCCGGATTGTTTGGCAAGAACGTACGAGAAAAAGTGTAAAGGATGGTAGGGGACAATGGCAACTTGGAAGCGGACTCGTGGATTTTGGGTTTCCGTCATACTGGCCTTCGCCTTTTTCGCTGTTGTCGAGTGGCTGATTGCAAGCGGGACGCTCAATGTGTTTTACGTCAACACGCTCTTTTTCATGGCGATCAACGTCATGCTGGCGGCGAGCCTTCACTTGATCATCGGCATCACCGGACAGTTTTCGATTGGACATGCCGGCTTTTTCGCCGTCGGCGCTTACGCTTCAGCCGTCATGACGATGAAGCTAGAGCTGCCGTTTGCGGTCGGCGTCTTGACCGCTGGGGTGGCGGCGGCGCTCGCCGGCCTCATCATCGGCGTGCCGAGCCTGCGTTTAAAAGGCGATTATTTGGCGATCGCCACGCTCGGCTTTGGCGAAATCGTCCGCATTGCGCTCTTGAACATCGATTACGTCGGCGGGGCGAGCGGCATGACGGTGACGCATATGACGACATGGCCATGGGTGTTCGCCTGCTTGTTTGCCACGATTTTGGTGATCGCCAACTTCACGAACTCGACGCACGGGCGGGCGTGCATCTCGATCCGCGAAGATGAAATCGCCGCCGATGCCATGGGGATCAACACGACGTATTACAAAGTGGCGGCGTTTGCGATCGGTTCGTTTTTCGCCGGCATCGCCGGAGCGCTGTACGCCCATCACTTTTACATCATTCAGCCGTCGAACTTCGGCTTTTTAAAATCGTTTGACATTTTGATTTTCGTCGTGCTCGGCGGGCTCGGCAGCCTATCCGGCGCGGTGGTGGCCGCGGTGCTGCTGACGATCGTTTCGACGTTCTTGCAAAACTATCCGGAAACGCGGATGATCATTTACAGCATCGTCTTGATTTTGGTGATGCTGTACCGTCCAACCGGGCTGATGGGGACGAAAGAACTATCTTCGCTCTTCAAATGGCGGAAGGCAGCGCAGGGAGGAATGAATCATGGCGGCAAAAACACCGTTGCTTAAGGCAGAAAACGTCGGCATCCAGTTTGGCGGGCTGAAGGCGCTCTCCGGTGTGACGATGGAGCTGCATCAAGGGGAGCTTGTCGGGCTCATCGGCCCGAACGGCGCGGGGAAAACGACGCTGTTTAACTTATTGACGGGCGTGTATGTGCCGACTGACGGGCGGATTATGCTTGACGGCGAGACGTTGAACGGACTGCCGCCGTATAAAATTACGCGCAAAGGGATCAGCCGGACGTTTCAAAACATTCGCCTGTTCGGCGAGCTGTCGGTGCTCGACAACGTGAAAGTCGCCTACCATGCGCACGCCCGCCATTCGATCGCGAGCTCCATTCTCCGCCTCCCGTCCCATTTCCGCGGGGAAAAGGAAATGGAAGAAAAGGCGATCGAGTTTTTGAACATTTTTCAGCTTGACGGCGTCATGCACGAGAAAGCGAAAAACTTGCCGTACGGCCAGCAGCGCCGGCTTGAGATCGCCCGGGCGCTGGCGGCGCAGCCAAAAGTGCTTTTGCTTGACGAGCCGGCCGCCGGCATGAACCCGCAAGAAACGAAAGAATTGATGAACTTGATCGCGTTTATCCGCGAACGGTTTGCGTTGACGATTTTGTTGATCGAACACGATATGTCGCTTGTGATGGGCATATGCGAGCGCATTTACGTGTTGGACCACGGCCAATTGATCGCCCACGGCACGCCGGAACAAGTGCGCAGCAACCCGAAAGTGATCGAGGCTTACCTTGGCGAGGAGGTGTCGTGACGTGTTGAAAGTGGAGGCAATCGATGTGTTTTACGGCAACATTCATGCCTTAAAAGGCGTATCGCTTGAGGTGAACAAAGGCGAGATCGTCACGCTGATCGGGGCGAACGGCGCGGGGAAAACGACGCTTCTGAAAACCATTTCCGGGCTGCTTAGGCCGAAAAACGGCGACATCGTGTATGAGGGAGCCTCGATCGCCGGCAAGGCGGCGCAGACGATCGTCAAGCAAGGCATTTCCCACGTGCCGGAAGGGAGGCGCGTTTTCGCCAATATGACGGTCGAGGAAAACTTGGAGCTCGGCGCGTTTTTGCGCAAAGACAAAGAAGGCATTCAACAAGACTTTGCCAAAGTCTTTCAGCTGTTCCCGCGCCTTGAGGAGCGGCGCAAGCAGCTGGCCGGCACGCTTTCGGGCGGCGAGCAGCAAATGCTCGCCATCGGCCGCGCGCTCATGGCGCGCCCGAAGCTGCTCTTGCTTGACGAACCGTCAATGGGGCTCGCGCCGCTTTTGGTCAAGACGATTTTCCGCATCATTCAGGAAATCAACGAGTCGGGGACGACGATTTTGCTTGTCGAACAAAACGCCCATATGGCGCTCTCCATCGCCCATCGCGCCTATGTCCTTGAATCGGGGCGCGTCGTCTTGTCGGGAACGGCGAGCGAGCTGCAGGCGAGCGAGCAGGTGAAGCAGGCGTATTTGGGCGGGCATTGAGAAGCGATAGGCGGAAGAACGTCAGCGGAAAGCCGTTTCGGACGGTTGTGCCGCCGTGGAAAAAAGGCTGATTCCAACTTGGAGATCAGCCTTTTTCCGTCATTGCCGTTTCGGCCGGCGAACGCCGGCTGGGATGGACGGACGGGAAACATCGGCGTCCGGGACGTCTCTGCTCTTGAAAAAACATGCCGCTGATTTGGGCGGCTGGCGTTGGCGGAGAGAACCCCGTCGCGCCGGCCCCCGCGCGGCTAGCGGCGCCGTTGTTGCCGCTCGGCCCGCTCCCATGCTTTTAAGTGCGGGTACGGGTCAAACGCCCATTCGGTAT
Source organism: Geobacillus sp. CAMR5420 (assembly GCF_000691465.1). Classification (NCBI taxonomy): domain Bacteria; kingdom Bacillati; phylum Bacillota; class Bacilli; order Caryophanales; family Anoxybacillaceae; genus Geobacillus; species Geobacillus sp. CAMR5420. Next base: position 27,779 of record NZ_JHUS01000063.1, on the reverse strand, counting down.
AGCCGTTGTCTTTGTACATGCCGTAGTGAAGATGGGGCGGAAATTTCCCCGCCGTGCCGGGCGGACCGTAGCCAGAGCTGCCGACCGAACCGATGATCGTCCCCGGCTCGACGATTTGCCCCTCGCGAAGATCGGCGGCGAAGCCGTTCAAATGGGCAAAGTAGTGGTACGTGTTGTTGATGTCGCGGATGCCGATGCGCCAGCCGCCGTATTTGTTCCACCCTTTCAGCTCGACGATGCCGTAGCACGTCGAGCGCACCGGAACGCCGTAGCCGGCGAAAATGTCGGTTCCTTCATGAATGCGCCGCCCGCCCCAGCCGCGCGCATCCCCCCATGTATCGCGGTAGCTGTAATTGGCCCCTAGCGGAAGCGGAAACACGTGGTTGTCCAATTTCAACGTCTGATACTTTTTATAAATTCTCGCCTTTCCTAAAATCAAGTCGACGGTTTTGGCGCGTTGGTAATAGTTCCAAAGCGCGATTTTGATATGGCGGTGATCGATGCCGTACGTCTGCAAATAGCGGGCCATGGCCATGATCACATCGTCATCGTCATCCGCCCGCGCATAGCCGTCGCCGTCTCCGTCCACGCCAAGGCCGCCAAACTGGGAGATGGTGAACGGGTCTGTATCATGCGGGTTTTTGTTCAGCGGCCCGGCCCATATTTCCGGCTTCATATAAATGCCGAGAACGCCGGCTGGCTTGGGCAGGTCGCGGCGCACTTGCCGGACGTTTCGCTCATACTGGTCAATGGCCGCAAAGTAATACCACGGGATCAAGGAAACGGCTTCGGCCTTTTTGTACAGCTCCATTCGCTTTTCATACATCGCTTCTTCCTGTTCCGCCGCCGAAGCCGCGCCGGCGGCGATCCACAGCATCGCTGCCGCCGATATGGCGGCAAGCCATCGATGCACGCGTATTCCCCCTTTCCGCCCGTTTCATATGTTTAGTTTGGGGAGAAACGGGAATTTCATAAATGTTAAAAGGAGGAAAATCGTCTGATGGACGATTTTTTTGTGTTTTCCTGCGCTTTTCATTATAATGAGAAATGAACAATCATCGACAAGTGGAGTGAGAACGATGGCGACGAAAGAAGAACACGTCCGCAAGCCGGACTGGTTGAAAATCAAGTTGAACACGAACGAGAATTATATCGGTTTAAAGAAGCTGATGCGGGAAAACCGTTTACATACCGTTTGCGAGGAAGCGAAGTGCCCAAACATTCACGAATGCTGGGCCGTACGGCGGACGGCGACGTTTATGATTTTAGGCAGCGTCTGCACGCGCGCCTGCCGCTTCTGCGCCGTCAAAACCGGGCTGCCGACCGAGCTCGATTGGCAGGAGCCGGAACGCGTCGCGGAATCGGTGCGCATCATGAACTTGAAACACGTCGTCGTCACCGCCGTCGCCCGCGATGACCTAAAAGACGGCGGGGCGGCGGTATTCGCCGAAACGGTGCGCGCCATCCGCCGGAAAAACCCGTTTACGACGATCGAGGTGCTGCCATCGGATATGGGCGGGGTGTATGAAAACTTGAAAATTTTGATGGATGCCCGCCCTGACATTTTAAACCATAACATCGAAACGGTGCGCCGCTTGACTCCAAGGGTGCGCGCCCGCGCGACGTACGAACGTTCGCTTGAGTTTTTGCGGCGCGCGAAAGAATTGCAGCCGGACATTCCGACGAAATCGAGCATCATGGTCGGCCTTGGGGAAACGAAAGAGGAAATCATTGAAGCGATGGATGACTTGCGCGCCAACCATGTCGACATTTTGACGATCGGCCAGTATTTGCAACCGACGAAAAAGCATTTGAAGGTCGTGAAATATTACCATCCGGACGAGTTTCAAGAGCTGAAAGAAATCGCGTTGAGCAAAGGGTTCAGCCATTGTGAAGCGGGGCCGCTCGTCCGCTCGTCGTACCATGCCGATGAGCAGGTGAGCGAGGCGGCGAAAGCGCGGCAGTTGAAAGCGTAACATCCAACGAACGGCACGAAAGCAAGCAAGCGTTGTTTCAGCGGCTGAAAGCATCATCCCGGCCGGATGAACGCGAAGAAACGGTCATGCCTTTCATAAAGAAGGCAGACCGTTTCTTTTCCCTAGCGCCCCGCTTTCGTCGCCCGCGGCGTGCCGTCGCGGAAATCGCGGTCTAATTCATCGTTTGTTTCGTTGATCATTTCGCCGTTTTCATTTTCCCCGTCGCTCAGTTTTTTCCCTTGCGGATATTTCAACATCCGCTGAATCGTCGCATCGAGAATTTGGTCGATGTTGCGCGTGTTCGAATCAAGGCGCCCGAAGCGCTCAATGTCCTTCATCAGCTGCGGATTGTCGGCGACATACACATGGTAGTAGCGGGGAACGACGGAAAGCGCTGTTTTTTTCACTTGATCGGCCGTTTGCTGCCGGTTGTTCGTGTCCGCGTCATACACGACGAGCACTTCCTCATCCGTGACGAGCGTGGCGACGTCTTTGACGCCCGGCAGCTGGGTGCACAATTTGCTGATTAAATCAGCCGCTTTCTCGCGGTTGAAGGACGGCATGTCGTTATAGCCGTTTGCATCGCCGAGGATCGGGCTTTTTTGATGGCGGACGTAGCCGAAGTTGTTCATCGGCGTGTCATCGCCGTTGGGCACCCCGTTTTCATTGTACAGCTCGTTGCGGTCGGTGACATTGATCGTGTTGCCGCTCCGCTTGTAAATATCGGTGTTTTCGTCCTGAGCCGTCTGCGCGCAGCCGGCTAGGGCGACGGCCGCTCCGAACGCAACGGCCAACCATGGTCGTCTCATCGTCAGCACCCCCTTCGCTTTTAGGGTGGCACACGGATGATGGTTTGATGACAGTAATTGATTGGGGGCGATGCATCGTTTATGATGGAAGTGGAAAGGCGAGGTGAGAACAGTGATTTGCATTAACAATCATTGTTACGAACTGGTGGAAAATGTGAAAAACGCCTTTAATGAAGAAGCCTTTCGCGCCCGATATGCGGACATTTTGGCGAAGTACGACTACATTGTCGGGGATTGGGGATACAACCAGCTCCGGTTGCGCGGGTTTTTTGACGACCATAACCAAAAAGCGACGTACGATACGAAAATCAGCACGTTGTCCGAATATTTGTATGAATATTGCAACTTCGGCTGCGCGTATTTTGTGCTGCGCAAGGTGAAACGGTAAGCACGGCAGCCGCCCGCTTGCCGCGAGCGGCTGCCTCGTCATTCGCCTTCGTTGTACGGAAACTGTTCGCTTTGATGCGGATCGTCGTGCGGCGGGTGGGCGGCTGGGTCGCGCCTTGGAATGTTTTGGTGGAACGATTTAAACTCGTAGTTGAAGGCGCTGTAATGCCGCTGGCCTTCCTTCCAAGGCGTGCTTTTGTTTTCGACCGGCGCGTCGTCGCGGCGCGGCGAGCCGTACGGCCCTTCTGGGAACTCTTCAGCGGTCAAGAAATTGCGCTGTTTCTCGACGACGGAAAAATCGGCGTATGTTTCCCGTTCCGCCATTCGTCTCACCTTCCTTCGTTCGTGGGCTGTTTCATAAGATGCCCGAAACCGAGGAAGGTTATGAGAGATACTCCTCCAAAAAGGCGCGCAAATCGTTGGCATCTTGTTCATGAAGCTGGTAAGCGTGCTCGATATAGCCTGGCTCCTCCAAATCGTCGCGCCCGAGAATGGCAAAGCGGTTGCTTTGCAAGTCGAGCACGAGCCACTTCCCGTAAAAACGATCCGTTTCGATGAGCGCCAAATCAAACCGCTGCCGCTCGCCGACAAAGCTGACGAAGCGGACGGCCGCTTCGACGGTGTCGTCGTATAAATAAAACCGTTCACCCATCATTTGAGCCCCTCCTGTTTTTTCGTCTATGTCCATCATAGCAGACAGGCGGCGAAAACGGGAGACAGCAAATCGCACAAAGGAACGAGGAGGGATGACGGATGTATTTTGTCGATCGCAAAAAACTGGAAGAAACGCTCAGCTACATGGAACAAATGCTGGACCGTTACAAGGCCGAGGAGCGATGGGACGAGCCGCTTCGGCAATTGGCGCTCGAACGGATCGCTCATATCGTCATCGAGGCGGTGTTGGACGTCGGCAACGCCATGATCGACGGGTTTATTATGCGCGACCCGGGCAGCTATAACGACATCATCGATATTTTGGCTGACGAACAGGTGATCTCGCCGGCGGATGCTGACCGATTGAAAGCGTTCATTGCCCATCGGAAAATGCTTGTGCACGAATATGCGCGCGTCGATCACGCGAAATTGCTCGCCGATCTGAACGAACATTTGCCGGCGCTGGAGGCGTATCCGAAGGCGGTGCGCGCTTACCTTGAAAACGAGCTCGGCCCGGTGTCGGCGTTTCGCAATTGATGGCGGGAAAGGAGAGCAAATGCATTGAAACGATACAACGGCTACCTCATCGATTTGGACGGGACGATGTACCGCGGCACCGAATGCATCGCTGAGGCGCGTACGTTTGTCAACGAGCTGCACCGCCGTGGCATTCCGTATTTGTTTGTCACGAACAATTCGTCGCGCACACCGGCGCAAGTGGCGGAAAAATTGCGTTCGTTCGGCGTGCCGGCCGAGGAGAAGCATGTGTTTACGACAAGCCAGGCGACGGCGAATTACATTTTTGAAAAAAAACCGGATGCTTCCGTGTATGTGATCGGTGAAGAAGGGCTCCAAACCGCCTTGGCGGACAAAGGATTCCGTTTGGCCGGCGAAGATGCGGATGTCGTCGTCATCGGGATTGACCGGCAAATTACATACGAAAAGTTCGCTGTCGCTTGTCTCGCTGTCCGAAATGGAGCGATGTTCATCTCAACCAACGGCGACATCGCCTTGCCGACGGAGCGGGGGCTGCTTCCGGGCAACGGGGCGCTGACGTCGGTCGTCGCTGTATCGACGCAGGTGAAGCCGACATTTATCGGCAAGCCGGAAAAAATCATTATGGAGCAGGCGCTCAAAGTGCTTGGCGTCCCGAAGGAGGACGTGCTGATGATCGGCGACTATTATGAAACCGACATTTTAGCCGGCATGAACGCTGGCATTGATACGCTTTTAGTCCATACGGGCGTTACGACAAAAGAAATGCTCGCCCGCTACGAACGGATGCCGACGTATACGGCTGATTCACTTTTGGAATGGCTTGACCGCTTGTAAACAACGCCGCTTTGCCAAAAAAGGCAAGGCGGCGTTTCATGTTGCTCGGCGCGGATGGAGGGCGCGCATGGGCGGAGCCGGCGTTACTCCGCATTGGCGGCCCGATGCGCCAGGCGGCTTGACGCCGCTGCGGCGATGGCGCCGACAATGTCGTCCAAAAACGTGTTGCATTTGCCGGTCGATTTATCATTTAAATATTGCAAAATGCCCGGTTTTTGCTTATCGATATATCCGTAGTTCGTAAACCCGATCGATCCGTACACATTGACGATTGACAGCGCCAAAATTTCGTCGACGCCATACAGCCCTTCATCGCGGCGGATGATCGACTGCAGCGGTTCATCGAGCCGACCGTCTTCGGCGAGTTTATCCAATTGGATGCCGGTTAGAATCGCATTTTGCACTTCGCGTTTCGAAATGACGCGGTTGACGTTTTCGATGCACTCCTCCATCGTTAAATCGGGATGATATTTTGATTGCAAGTAATAAACGAGCTCCGCAATTTTTTCCACGGTCACCCCCCGTTCCTCAAGCCAGCGCCGAGCCGTTTGTTCCAGATTGTTCATAATGAATTCGCTCATGAACTTCACCTGTTTCTTTTAGAAAGTCGTTTTCTATATATATGTATCATGTCATAAATAAGTCCGTCATATAAAGAAAAATGCTCATCGGCTTTTTTGGCGCCCGCTGTCATATATAAAAAGTAGCCCTCTTTTTCCGCGGCCATGCGTTGGCTGATCAACATAGGCGCGTGAATGGGGCCGTTTCATGCTGGAGCGGAGGCGGAATCGGCTCATTGATGGGGCGGCGATGAGATGAAGGTGTGGAACGAGCGGAATGACTGGTTTCGGCAAAAAGGAAAAAGGAGGCGCGGCGATGGAAGAATGGGTGCGTGAACAGTATGGCATGCGCGTCGAGAGGTTGGAGCGAAGCGGACGGCATGCGGCCTTTTGGCATCGGCAGGAGCGTTTTTTGCTCGTTCCCGCCGATGGGCAAAGCGAAGCGGAAATGGAAGAGCGCCAGCAAATGAGCCGCTATTTGCGGGCAAAAGGAGTGGACGGCGTCGGAGAACTGGTCAAAACGACGTCCGGAACGTATATCACTTCCTATAATGGACAGCCGTTGGCGCTCGTTCGCGCTCCGCTTCCGGCGGCTCGCTTTCGTTCGCTCGGAAGGGAATTGGCGGTGATGCATGAATGCGGGAGAACATGTCCATGGCCGATCGTCGCCTGCCGGCGCATCGGCCAATGGCGGGAGCTGTGGGCGAAGCGGATCGATCAAATGGAGGCGTTTTGGTCGAGCAAGCTCGCTTCCGGGCCGTCGTCGCTGTTTGATCGTCTGTTTATCGAATCGTTCCCGTATTATTTAGGCTTGGCGGAAAACGCGGTGCAATACGTGGCGGACACGGAGATTGACGAAGAACCAGGGCGCATCGATTACGCGGCATTTTGCCATGAGCGTCTCCCCGAGGCGAAGTGGGTTGGGGGGATCGAAGCGAAGCTGCCGACCGACTGGGTGTATGACCATTGCGCCCGCGATTTGGCGGAATGGGTGCGCCATTTGTACGAAAAGAGCGGACTTGGCTGTCAGCGGGCGGTGCGGCAGTTTTTTCAAGAGTATGAACATGCGGCGCCGCTGTCGCCGTTTGCTTGGAGACTCGTTTACGCCAGGTTGTTGTTTCCGCTTTCCTATTTTGAATGTGTCGAGGCATATTATATCGCTGTGGATGAGAGCGAACGGACAAGGCGGGAGGGGGAGTTGCGGCGCTTGCTCGATCGATCGCATGAATATGAACGATTTTTGGCCGCGTTTGCCAAGATCGCCGGCATCTCGAACCGCATCCGCCTGCCGGCGGTCGAGTGGCTGCCGCCGGCGTAACGCAGGGAAGACAGCTTCCCGCTTTTTTTTGGCCCAAACGAAAAAACGACCGCTTCCCTGCCGTTAAACCCTAAGGACAACTTCCCGTTTTTTTTCGGCCAAAGTTGTGATAAGATTTAGAAAAAACGATGCGGGAGGCTGCACCATGACGAAGCCGTATGTATTCATTACGCGAAAATTGCCCGAGGACGTGGTCGCGCCGCTTTTGGCCATCGCTGAAGTAGAGATGTGGCCCCATGAAGATATGGCCGTGCCACACGATGTGCTCGTGGAAAAGGCGAAACGGGCGACGGCCATCTTGCCGATGGTGTCTGATCCGATCGATGAAGACGTCTTGTCCGCCGGTTCGGCGCTCCGAGTCGTCGCCAATATGGGCGTCGGCTACGATAACATTGATGTAGCGGCGGCGGCCCATCGAGGCATTCTCGTTTGCAATACACCCGATGTATTGACCGATACGACGGCCGATTTGACGTTTGCGCTTTTATTGGCCACCGCCCGCCGCCTCGTGGAAGCGGCTGAATTTTTGAAGGAAGGAAAATGGAAAAGCTGGAGTCCGTTTTTGCTTGCGGGCGCCGATGTCCATCATAAAACGATCGGCATCGTCGGCATGGGGAACATCGGCCAGGCAGTGGCGAAACGGGCGAAGGGGTTTGACATGAACATTCTGTATTACAACCGCTCCCGCCGTCCGGAGGCGGAAGAGAAGCTTGGCGCCGTCTATCGTCCGTTCGCCGACTTGCTTTCAGAGAGCGATTTTGTCGTCTGCTTGACGCCGCTCACCTCCGAGACGCGCCATTTGTTCAACCGCGAGGCGTTCCGGCAAATGAAGAAGTCCGCGATTTTCATTAACGCGGCGCGCGGAGCGGTCGTCGATGAACAGGCGTTGTATGAGGCGCTGGTCGGCGGGGAGATCGCCGCGGCGGGATTGGATGTATTTGAACACGAGCCGGTCGCGGCCGATCATCCGCTCGTTTCGCTTCCGAACGTCGTCGCCTTGCCGCATATCGGCAGCGCCACGTACGAAACGCGGCGCGCCATGATGACATTGGCGCGCGACAATATCATCGCCGTGCTCGAAGGACGGCCGCCGCTGACGCCTGTGAACCGGATCTCATAAAAATTTTCATTGCCAAATGGCCGATCGTCTTTTATAATGTCTACTATAAAAATACAAATGTCTACTGTACGTAAACAGAAGGGGCGGGAATCATGGAAAAACCAATTTTGGTCGGATTGTTAGGATTAGGAACGGTCGGGAGCGGCGTGGTCAAAATTATTGAAAACCATCAGGAAAAGTTGATGCATCAAGTCGGGTGCCCGGTGAAGGTGAAAAAAATCCTTGTCCGGGATGTACAGAAACCGCGTGATGTCGCCGTTGACCCGTCGCTCCTTACGACGAGTGCGGCTGAGGTGATTGACGATCCAGACATTGATGTCATCATCGAAGTGATGGGCGGCATTGAGGAGACAAAAGAGCTGCTATTGCGGGCGCTGCGCCAAGGGAAGCATGTCGTGACCGCCAATAAAGACTTAATGGCCGTCTACGGGTCGGAGCTGCTTCGGGTGGCGGCGGAATACCGCTGCGATTTGTTTTATGAAGCGAGCGTCGCCGGCGGCATTCCGATTTTGCGCAGCTTGGTTGACGGCTTGGCGTCGGACCGGATTACGAAGCTCATGGGCATTGTGAACGGGACGACGAACTACATTTTGACGAAAATGTCGCAAAACGGCGCTTCCTATGAGGACGTGCTCGCTGAAGCGCAGGCGCTCGGGTTTGCGGAAGCCGATCCGACGTCAGACGTCGAAGGGCTGGATGCGGCGCGGAAAATGGCGATTTTGGCCCGCCTTGGCTTTTCCATGGACATCGACTTGGACGATGTGCAAGTGAAAGGCATCACTCAAGTGACGGAGGAAGACTTGAACTACGGGAAGCGGCTCGGCTACACGATGAAATTGATCGGCATCGCCCAGCGCGACGGGCAGAAGGTCGAGGTGAGCGTCCAGCCGACGTTTTTGCCGGATTCGCATCCGTTGGCGTCCGTGCACAACGAATACAATGCGGTGTACGTATACGGCGAAGCGGTCGGAGAGACGATGTTTTACGGGCCGGGGGCCGGGAGCTTGCCGACGGCGACGGCGGTTGTCTCCGACTTGGTCGCGGTGATGAAAAATATGCGCCTTGGCGTCAACGGCCGCTATGCCGTCGCGCCGCAATATGAAAAGCAGTTGAAGACGCCGGCGGAAATTTTCTCGAAATACTTTTTGCGCATTCATGTCAAAGACCAGGTCGGCGCGTTTGCCAAAATTACGACGCTGTTTTCCGAGCGCGGGGTGAGCTTTGAGAAAATTTTGCAATTGCCGCTGAAAGAGGATGGCCTAGCGGAAATCGTCATCGTTACGCATGACGCCTCGCAGCAAGACTACGAAGACATTTTGCAGCAGCTCGGCGATTTGGAAATCGTCGAACGGGTGCAAAGCTCGTATCGAGTGGAAGGAGAGAAACGGTAATGGCATGGAAAGGACTGCTTGACGCCTACGGCGATTTTTTGCCGCTCTCTGCGGCGACGCCGAGGCTGTCGCTTTGCGAAGGGAATACGCCGCTCATCCCGCTGCCGCGCTTGTCGGAGGAGCTCGGCATTGCGCTCTATGTCAAGGTCGAAGGGGCGAACCCGACCGGTTCGTTTAAAGACCGCGGCATGGTGATGGCGGTGGCCAAGGCGAAAGAGGAAGGAAGCCATACGATCATCTGCGCGTCAACTGGCAACACGTCGGCGTCGGCGGCCGCCTACGCGGCGCGCGCCGGCATGCGCTGCCTCGTCGTCGTTCCGAACGGCAAGATCGCCCTCGGCAAGTTGGCGCAAGCCGCCATGTACGGCGCGGAAATTTTTGCGATTGACGGCAACTTTGACGAGGCGCTGAAGATGGTGCGCCGGTTGAGCGAAACGGCGCCGATTACGCTCGTCAACTCGGTCAATCCGTACCGGATCGAAGGGCAAAAAACGGCGGCGTTTGAAGTGTGCGACCAGCTTGGGCGCGCCCCGGACGTGCTCGCCATTCCAGTCGGCAACGCCGGCAACATCACCGCCTATTGGAAAGGGTTTAAGGAGTACCATGAAGCGAAAGGAACGGGCCTGCCGCAAATGCGCGGCTTTGAAGCGGAAGGAGCGGCGGCGATCGTCCGCAACCGGGTGATTGAACAGCCGGAGACGGTGGCGACCGCGATCCGCATCGGCAATCCGGCGAGCTGGGACAAAGCGGTCGAGGCGGCGAGCGAGTCGCGCGGGAAAATTGATGAGGTGAGCGACGCAGAAATTTTGGCCGCCTACAAGCGGCTCGCCCGGACGGAAGGCGTTTTTGCCGAACCGGCGTCATGCGCGGCGATCGCCGGGGTGATCAAGCAGCGCGAACGGAACGAAATCGAACGCGGCAGCCTCGTCGTCGCGGTTCTCACTGGCAACGGATTGAAAGACCCGGCCATCGCCTTGGAGACCGCGGCGATCGAACCGATCGTGCTGCCGAACGATGAACAAGTTGTCTTGGAGCATTTGCAAGGGGTTGTCCGGGCATGAAAGAAGACGAGATGTTGAAGATCGTCGTTCCGGGAAGCACGGCGAACCTAGGTCCAGGATTTGACTCGATTGGGCTCGCGGTCAATCGCTATTTGACGCTTGACGTCCGCTTGGCGGATGCGTGGTCGTTTGCGCCAAAGACAGCGGAAGTGAGCGGCATTCCGCGCGGGACGGACAATTTGGTGTATCAAGTGGCGGCGGAGACGGCGCACGTTTACGGCCGCCGGCTGCCGAGCTGTGCAGTCGATGTGTACAGCGACATTCCGTTTACGCGCGGGCTCGGGAGCAGCGCGGCGGCGGTCGTCGCCGGCATTGAGCTCGCCGACGCGCTGATTGGGCTTCAGTTGCCGCGCGAGCAAAAGATGGAATTGGCGACCCGATACGAAGGACATCCGGACAATGTCGGCGCCTCGTTGTACGGGGGGCTTGTCATCGGCTGCTGCCGCGAGGCGGGCGTGGATGTCGTCCATATTCCACAATTGGATGTGGAGCTTGTCGCTATTATTCCGGAGTATGAACTGGAAACGAAAAAAGCGCGCGGGCAGCTGCCGGAACAATGGCCGAGAGAGCGGGCGGTCGAGGCGAGCGCCGTCAGCAACGTTCTCGTCGCCGCGTTGCTCACGAAAAACTGGGAGCTTGCCGGCCGGATGATGGCCGCCGATCTGTTCCATCAGCCGTATCGGAGACAGCTCGTTCCGGAACTCGAGCGGGCGGAGGCGCTCGCTCTTGAATACGGAGCGATCGGTGCGGCGCTGAGCGGAGCGGGGCCGACGGTGCTCGTCTTTGCCGAACCGGGCCAAGGAGAGCGGCTCGCGCGCCGGCTGCGCCCGCATTTTCCGACGTGCGAAATCGCGCGTCTTTCCGTCGAGCCGCGCGGCAGCCGCGTCTACAAGCTGGCGCTTGAAGCTTGAACCTTCTTGGGCGCCGGCGCGAACAGAAGTCCGTTCAGCGGCCTGGCCGTTTCGCCGCCGCGCTTGGGAGCGGGCGAAAGATATGACGGTTTTCCTTGCACAATTGGAAGGAAACGAAAACGGAGAAGCGCCCGATCAGGCGGGTTGTGGCTGCCCATCACCAGCCTTCCCGTCGGCTCGCCGCCCCGCTGGCGATAAAAAAATCCGAACAGCGGCCGCTGTTCGGATTTTTCATATTAAAACACTTGTTCCACTTCGACGACGCCCGGCACTTCTTCAAACAAGGCGCGCTCAATTCCGGCTTTGAGCGTAATCGTCGAGCTCGGGCAGCTGCCGCACGCGCCGAGGAGGCGAAGTTTCACGACGCCGTCTTCGACATCGACGAGTTCGCAGTCGCCGCCGTCGCGAAGCAGGAACGGACGCAGTTTATCTAAAACTTCTTGCACTTGTTCTTTGATTTCTTGATCCGTCATTTCCATCGACTCCTTTCCTTAGTTTTTATTATAATCATAGTGACAAAAAAAATCTAATGATAAATTTTGCTTTTGCAAAGGGTGACAACGATGACATTCAAGCCGGTTGAAATTTGTGTGTACGGGGCCGACGTCATTTGCCCGGCATGCGTGCAGCTGCCGTCGTCGAAAGAAACGTACGAGTGGCTCGAGGCCGCGCTGCGCCGCAAGTATCCGGATCAGCCGTTTGTGATGACGTACGTCGACATTTTTGCGCCGCCGGCCGATGACGAGGAGAAGCGGGAGCTCGCTCAGACGATCGTCGAAGAAGATTGGGTGTATCCGGTCGTGGTGATCGAAGGAAACGTCGTCGCCGAAGGCAACCCGCGGCTCAAAGCGATTTGTGCAGAAATGGAAAAAATCGGGTATCAACCGTCGACGCCGGAAGGGAAAAAGGCGGAATGAACTCCGCCTTTTTCGCCGAATAAGGGCCAGTTGTGCTGTCAGTACCCATGGTGATGCTTGTACATCCACAAAATGCCTGATTTCAACAAACGCGGCACCCGGCCGGTGAGCGGGCGGTCGGCGAGCAAGCCGAAGCCGTGCTTTTTGCCGAGCGAGCCGAGAATGCCTTTTAATTTGATCGGCGGGAATTCGCTCGGTGGTTCTTCGCCGTTCCACCGCTTTTGCAGCACTTGGACGATTTGCTCGGCTTGCGCTTCAGCGAGCTGGGCGCTCGGGGAATGCGGCAGGCTCGCACAGTCGCCGACGACGTAGGCGTTTTCATAGCCGGGGATGTGATGGCGCTTCGTCAGCACCACGCGGCCTTGCTTGTCCTTTTCGACATTCAGTTCGCGGACGACGCGGTTGGGCTGAATGCCGGCCGTCCAGACGATGACGTCGCACTTGACCGGCTCGTCGTGGTTGTACAAGACGCCAGGTTCGACTTTCGTGACGTTGGAGTTGCGGACGATTTCCACCTTGTGTTCAACGAACCATCCTTCCACATAATCGCTCAACCGTTTCGGAAACATCGGCAAAATGCGCTCACCGCGGTCAAACAGCTTGATGTGCAAGTCCGGACGGCTCTCCGCCAGTTCGCTGGCCAGCTCGACGCCGCTCAATCCCGCGCCGACGATGCCGACCGTCGCTTTCGGCGGCAAATTGTTCAGCGCTTCATAGGCGGCGCGCGCCTTATCGATCGACTGGATGCTGTACGTATGCGCCTCGGCGCCCGGCACCCCGTGGTATTTGTCTTCGCAGCCCAATCCGATCACGACATCATCGTAGCGGACGCTGCTCCCATCCTTTAAATGGACGAGCTGCTGGTCGAGATCAATCGAGACGACTTCGCCGAATTGGTACACAAGCTGCGGATGTTCCGGAAACGGGACGCGGATGTGATGGTCGCTGACCGTTCCCGCGGCCAAGGCGTAATATTCCGTTTTTAAACAATGGTACGGAACGCGGTCGATGAGGATAATATGAATGTCGTTTGGCAATTCGTCCGGGAGGAGGCGCTGCAAAATGCGCATATTGCCGTATCCTCCGCCAAGCAATACAAGTTGTCTCATCGTGAAAAATCCCCTTTTGTCGAGTTTCTAAAGCCGACAATGCCATAGAAAAGTATAACGAAATTGTGACAAAAGAACAATCATTTTTCCGCTTCCTCGATCGAACGAGCATGTTCATTGACGCCGCGCCGGAAAACCGCTACGATGGGAAGCAGGAAGGTGAACATGCGCATGATGTTGCCAATCATCGAATTTTGCATCAGCAACTTAGCCAGCGGGTCGTACAAAGCAATGGAAATGTTGGAAAAGGATCCGAACTTGGACATCATTGAATACAGTTGCTTAAGCTATTGCACACGCTGCGCGGAAACGCTGTTTGCGCTCGTCAACGGCGAGTTTGTCAGCGGCGAAACGCCTGAGCAGCTCGTGGAAAATATTTATCGGCATCTCGAGGAAAACCCAATGTTTTAACGAAAAAAGGAGGATGTCCGCGATGCGGCATCCTCTTCAATGTATAATGAAAAAACGGGGGATATTCCCATTGTGCCCAGGAGATGCCGCCATTATACATGCGAAGCGCAAAAAATGTTCAGGAGGGAGTCATGTGCGTTCTTTTTCGTTTACGAAAATGCATGGATTGGGTAATAGCTACATATACGTTGATCTGTTCCGGGAAACATTGCCCGAGGAGGAGCTGCCGGCGATCGCCCGCAGCGTCGCCGATGTCCACACAGGCATCGGCTCCGATGGCTTGATTCTCATTTGTCCATCGGAGAAAGCGCCAGTCAAAATGCGCATTTTTAACAGCGATGGCTCGGAAGGGAAAAACTGCGGCAACGGCTTGCGCTGCGTGGCGAAATACGCGTACGAGCACGGCATCGTCAGCGACCGCACCTTTTTGATTGAAACGCTCTCCGGGCTTGTCGAAGCCCGTGTTGCAGTAGCAGATGGCGAAGTGACAAGCGTGACGGTCGATATGGGCGAGCCGCGCCTTGAGCGGAGCGCCATTCCGATGCTTGGTCCGGAAGCGGAGCGGGTCGTCGCCGAGCCGTTTGCCATCGCTGGGGGCGAATATGAAATTACGGCGGTGTCCATGGGCAACCCGCATGTGATCTTTTACGTTGATGACATCCAAAAAGCGCCGGTGACGACGCTTGGCCCGCTCGTGGAAAAGGACCCGCGCTTTCCGGAAGGGGTGAACGTCGAGTTTGTCGAAGTGGTGAACGAGCGCGAGCTTCATTTCCGCGTCTGGGAGCGCGGCTCCGGCGTGACGCAGGCGTGCGGGACCGGAGCGTGCGCGGCGGTCGTCGCTTCGGTGTTAAACGGCAAAACGGTGCGCGGGGAGGAAACGGTCGTCCATTTGGCCGGCGGCGATTTAACGATCGTATGGGGGCACGACGGGCGCGTGCGCATGACCGGTCCGGCGGAGACCGTGTGCACCGGCGTTTATTACTATCGAGGCGGGCGGAACGGTTGAGCATCGAAAGGCGAAGGCGGTATACTATGAAGTAAGATCGGAATCATTCAAGGGATTCGCCCCATCTGAGCCGTCGGGTGAAAGCGGGCGAACCTGTCGAAAAACGGCCAAGCTGTTTGGCCAGTGTCAACCGTTAAAGGAGGGATCATGGATGGCAGAGGCAGTTATTACGCTGACAGAAGCGGCAGCGTTTCAAATCAAAGATATGATGAAAGAGCAGGAAGAAGAGGGCGCGTACTTGCGCGTCGGCGTCCATGGCGGCGGCTGCAGCGGGTTGTCGTACGGCATGGGCTTTGACCATGAGCGGCGTGAGGATGACATCGAATTTGAGCAGCACGGCATCAAAATTTTGGTGGACCGCGACAGCGCGCCGATTTTGCGCGGAACGGTCATCGACTATAAACAGTCGCTGCTTGGCGGCGGGTTTACGATCAACAATCCGAACGCCATTGCGACATGCGGCTGCGGCTCCTCGTTCCGCACAGCGACCAATGCCGGCACGCCGGAGCAATGCTAAGCAGGCGGGATGACGTCCATCTGCCTGGCAGAGGAAAACGGCCTGCCTTGCCGTGACGTCGGGCTCTTGAGAAGGCCGGTTTTCGCCGCACGGCCGGTTGAAAACGCGGGCGTGTACCGACTGGCGAAATGTTGGAAGGGTGGTCTTTCCCTCACGAAATTGGGGAAAACGGCCGCGCTCCAACATCGGCCTTTTCGGGAGCGCCAAAGGAGGAGAAACGATGAAAGGACAAATCAATGTCATCTTGGCGCTTGTCTTGGCGCTCATTGTGGCGCTGCTGGCGGTGGCGAATGTCGAGCAGGTGACGATCCATTATTTAGTCGGCGAAACCCGCTTGCCGCTCATTATCGTCATTTTAGGTTCGGCCGTCCTTGGCGGCCTTGTCGTCGGCATGCTCGGATGGGTGCGTTTGTTCAGCCTGCGCCGGCAGGTGAAGCTGCTCGAGAGAGAGCGGGAGGAATGGACGAAAAACAAGGCTGGGAATACTGATGGCGAGTCGGTTTCGCTGGAGCGAGAGGGATGAGGCATGAGTATGGCGCCCCCAACAAAGAGGGGCGCCTTTTGCTTGAAAAACGGGTGTGGACGGGGCGGGCTATATGAATGGCTCCAATCAGTCGGGATGCGGCGTTAAGGCGAAATGCCGAGCGCCCCTTCGCTTCCGCTTGTTTTCCCGACGGAGCGCCATTAAAACAGCGATGTCGAGTGCGCCGGCTGCATCCGCGCCGTCGGGTCGATGTACGTTTTGGCGCTGCTGATGGCGATCGGCGCTTCGCCAAAGCCGCAGGCGATCAGCTTGATTTTCCCGTCGTACGTGCAAATGTCGCCCGCCGCATACACGCCGGGGATGTTCGTTTCCATCCGCGAGTTGACTTTGATCGCATTTTTTTCGATGTCAAGCCCCCAGTTTTTGATGGGGCCAAGCGAAGAAATAAAGCCGTAGTTGACAATGACGGCGTCGACATCGATCGTTTCTTTCGTTCCTTCTTTCACATGCTCGAGGATGACTTGGCGGATGGCGTGTTCATCGCCGACGAGTTCAACGGGCACAAACGGCGTTTTCACTTGCACGCTGGACTTCTTGAGCTGCTCGACGCTATGTTCATGGGCGCGGAATTTGTCGCGGCGATGCACAATCGTGACGCTTTGGGCGATCGGTTCGAGCATGAGCGACCAGTCAACAGCCGAGTCGCCGCCGCCGCAGACGAGCACGCGCTTTCCGGAAAACTGCCCCAAGTCGTTGATGAAGTAATGTAAGTTTTTTCCTTCATAGCGGGAAGCGCTTTCGATTTCGAGCCGACGCGGCTGAAAGGCGCCGTTTCCGGCGGTGATGATGACCGTTTTCGAATAATGGATTTGTTGATTGGTGACGAGTTTAAACGTTCCGTCCTCCTGCTTTTCGAGCGTGTCGACCGACTCGTTCAGGCAGACGGTCGGCGAAAATAGGTCCATCTGCTCTTTCAGCTGGTTGACAAGCTCTTGGGCGCGCACTTTCGGAAATCCGGCGACATCATATATGTATTTTTCCGGATATAACGCGGCCAGCTGCCCTCCAAGCTGCGGAAGGCTTTCGATAATTTTGACTTTCATTTGCCGCAAGCCGCCGTAAAACGCGGCAAACATCCCGGTCGGCCCGCCGCCGATAATGGTGACATCGTAGACGTTGCGATCTTCTTTCACCGACATCCCTCCCTGCGCGAAGTCATGGCATTACAAGTTTATCTTACCATAAATGGGCGTGGTTATAACGATCCTTTTTGTTGGACGAACAGAAAAAAAACTTGAAAAGGGAAAGAAAAAGGACTAATATGTTTTGTGGAGAGATTGTTAATTTTTTGTGACAGTCCCTCGACATTTTTTTGGCGGTTAACGTGAATTATTTCACAAACTTCGCTCAATAAAAACGGGGGCGGCCGCAAAAGCTATAACAAATGAATGAGAAAAAATGAAAAAGGGTGGAAGTGATCCAGGTGAGAAAACCAAACGTTGTCATTTTAGGCGCTGGCTATGGCGGGTTGATGACGACCGTTCGCCTGCAAAAGCTCATCGGCGTGAACGAAGCGAACATTACGCTCGTAAACAAGCACGATTACCATTATGAGACGACATGGCTTCATGAGGCATCGGCTGGGACGCTGCATCATGACCGCGTTCGCTATCCGATCAGCGATGTCATCGACCGGAACAAAGTGAAATTCATCCAAGATACGGTGACGAAAATCATTCCAAACGAAAAGAAAGTGCTGCTTGAAAACGGCGAGCTGACGTACGATTATCTCGTCATTGCCCTTGGGTTTGAATCAGAAACGTTCGGCATCAAAGGGTTGAAGGAATACGCATTTTCGATCGCCAATGTCGACGCCGCGCGGCAAATCCGCGAACATATCGAGTACCAGTTTGCGACGTACAACGCAGAAGAGGAAAAGAAAGAGGAGCGATTGACGATCGTCGTCGGCGGGGCGGGATTTACCGGCATTGAATTTTTAGGCGAGCTCGCCAACCGGATGCCGGAGCTGTGCCGCGAGTATGACATCGACCCGCACAAAGTGCGCATTATTTGCGTGGAGGCGGCGCCAACGGCGTTGCCGGGCTTCGATCCGGAGCTCGTCGAGTACGCGGTCAGCCAGCTTGAGCGCAAAGGAGTCGAGTTTCGAATCGGCACGGCGATTAAGGAATGCACGCCGGATGGCATCATTGTCGCTAAAGGTGATGATGTCGAGGAAATTAAAGCCGGCACGGTCATTTGGGCGGCCGGCGTGCGCGGCAGCCGCGTCATCGAGGAATCTGGGTTTGAAGCGGCGCGGGCGCGCATTAAAGTGGACCCGTACTTGCGTGTCCCGGGGCATGAAGACATTTTCGTCGTCGGCGACTGTTCGCTCGTGATTGATGAAGAAACGAACCGCCCGTATCCGCCGACGGCGCAAATCGCCATGCAAGAAGGCCAGCTGTGCGCGAAAAACTTGGCGGTGCTCATCCGTGGACAAGGGGAGCTGGAGCCGTTTAAGCCGGATATTAAAGGGACGGTTTGCTCGCTCGGCCATGATGATGCCATCGGCGTCGTGTTCGGCAAAAAGCTGTGGGGCGCCAAAGCGAGCTTCATGAAAAAAGTGATTGACAACCGCGCCCTGTATTTGATCGGCGGTTCGTCGCTTGTGATGAAAAAAGGCAAATTTAAATTTTTCTAATCGATTCAAAAAGCTCCCGTGATGGCGGGAGCTTTTTGTATGGCAACGAAACAGGGATCCGCCGCTCGATTGTCGAAATACAAACGGTGCATAACGATAGGGAGAAAAGGATGAGGACGATGGACAACAAACGAGGAAACGTTTGGATTGCGGCGGCCGGACTGGTCATAAACGAGAATGGGGAATGGCTCGTTGTCAAGAAAAAATACAGCGGGCTAAAAGGCAAATGGTCGCTGCCGGCCGGGTTCGTCCAGCCGGGGGAAATGCTCGATGAGGCGGCGGTTCGGGAAGTGAAGGAAGAAACGGGGATCGACGCCGAACCGGTCGCGCTTCTTGGCTTGCGCACCGGCGTCATCGCTGGGGAGATCAGCGACAATATGGCGATTTTTCTGTTGCGCCCGCTCTCGCGCGACATCGTCGTGCAGACGGATGAGCTGTATGCCGCCGCGTTTTTAAGCAAAACGGCGCTTCAGAATGATCCGAACACATCAGGCTTGCTTCGCTATTTGTTGGCGCTCGAGCCGCTTGATTCCCTTTCTCTGCATGACGGACTCAATCCCGGCGATCCGTTCGGCTACACGAAATACCGCCTTTACTTTGAATCATCAAAATTGAAAGAATAGTCAAGAAAATAAAAGCGATCGAAAGATGTATCCGCTTACACGAACGAAAATGGGGGAGAATCGCTGTTTGTTTTTACAGAAAATTTTGATATATTAACAAGAAAAGAAACGGAGGGGAACATCGATGACAAAAACATTGACAATGAACGACTGCCCGTACTGCGAGGGGCATGGATACGTTCAGCTGCTTTTGGGCGGATCGGAAACGTGCTACAGTTGCCAAGGAACGGGAAGCGATCACGAAGAGGATGACGATCATTGACGTTCGTCTGAAGACATGAAACATCGTTTGGAACCAATCAGGCGATCATGAAGAAGAGAACGAACATTGACGGTCATCCGCCCGATCCAGTACACTGAAAACGGGTGTACGGGAGGTGAAGGGCGGATGCAAATGAGTTTGCCGGTTGTTTTGATTTCGATGGTTTTATTTTTTGTGTTGTTTTTTGGCATTGGGTTTTTGGTGAATATGTTGCTGCGCATGACATGGATTACAGCGGTCTGCTTTCCGTTGATTGCGGTTTTCATTATTGATGATGTGCCGTTGACGCGCTATTTCACCGCACCGTCCGAGGCGTTCGCCGCGCTCGGCCGGAAAATCACTTCGCTGGCGGCGGCGGATCTGTTGATTTTGTCAAGCGGATTTGCCGGCGCTCTTTGCGCCGGATGGGCGATCCGCACGCTGCGGGCGAAAGGGTATCAAATGTTTTAGAGCGTCTCTGCCTTGGGCAGGGGCGTTTTTTTTGTGAACAGCGCTGATGAGCGCCCGAGCGGATCACAACGTCGGTTCGTGTATGTTTTTGGCAAAACGCACAAGCTTTGCGCTCGGGTTTCACAATGAGGTTGTTCATGGACGGTTTTTTCGTTTTTTGTCTCATTCGCAATGAATATTTCGATTTTGGATGGAGATAAATAGAGGTGTGAGAGGAGTTGAGAGCATTGAATGGGTTTAGGCAGTTCGTGCGCCGAACCGCGATGACGCTGCTGTTTTTGGCGGCGCTCTTTGCGACATTCGAGTCCGTTTCCGGGGTTGACGCGAAGACGGTTCTCCATCCCTTTCCGAGCGCTTTATCGATGGATCATCAGCCCGTTTGGGGAATGAAAGAGCTCGCGAAAAACGGGGGCCGCTCCGTTTTGCGGCTTGAGGATCATTTTGACTGGTCAAAATATCCTTCCGTTGAAGTGGTCGCCACCGGCTATACAGCCGGCATTGAATCGACCGGGAAAACGCCCGATCACCCTGAGTATGGCATCACGTACTCCGGCGTCCGCGTTAAGCGCGACCTTTATTCGACGATTGCTGCCGATTTATCGATCTTTCCGATCGGCACGATTTTGTTCATCCCCGGATACGGGTTCGGCGTCGTCGCCGACAAAGGCGGGGCGATCAAAGGCCATCGTCTTGATTTATATTACGAAACCGTGGAAGATGTCTATAAATATTGGGGAAAAAGGAAAGTGCAAGTTTACATTATCCAAAAAGGGGACGGCACGCTGTCGGAAGAGGAGTTGAAGCGGCTGAACGAAGATGAAACGATGCAAGTGTTCCGGCAGCAATATTTGGAATCGAAAAGTTAAAGGAGGGCTCCCGCCCGTCAGCCGCCAAGGAGCGGATCGCTGTCGTCAGCGGGAGGAAACAGCGCCGGATGCAAAAGCGGCGCCAATTTTTTTAATCCGACCAAGAGGCGCGGAGACGGACGGCAATAGAGCGCTTCTTCCAAAACATAGATGTTTCCGGTGCGGACTGCTTCGATCTGTTCGGCGTTCGGACGAGTTGTGACCGCTTTTCGGTTCATTTTTTTTGTCTGCACGCCGACCCAAACGAGCAAGATGTGCGACGGATTGCGGGCGAGAACGTCGTCCCATTCCGTTTGAACGCTCGCTTGCGGGATGTCGGAGAAAATGTTGCGCCCGCCGGCGAGCTCACTTAGTTCGCTCAGCCAGTTGGCGCCGCCCGGTGTGAAGATCGGCCGCGGCCACCATTCCCAATAAAGGCGGGCCGGTTCAGCCGATGCGGCCCGCTCGCGATGCCAATCAAGCACGTCATGATAGCGGCGGACAAGTTCGGCCGCTTTTTTCGTTTCACCAAGCGCCTCGCCAAGCCGAAGAAGGTCGTTGGCAATGTCATCGAGCGAATTCGGCGCCAGCACGAGATGCGGGAGCCCGCGCCGTTTGAGCTCCTCGACGTTGCGCTCCATGCCGGGCACGCTTAGGGATGCGACGACGAGATCCGGTTTGAGCGCCTCGACTTGATCCATATCAATGCGCAGATCCGGCCCGACTTTCGGCAGCTGCTTCACTTCCGGCGGCCAGTCGGACGAATCGTCGACGGCGGCGACATCGTCAAGGCGGCCGAGATAGGCGAGCAGTTCGGTGTTGCTTGGACAAAGGGAAACGATTCTCATCAGCGTCGGTCCTTTCTAAATCGTCGTGATGATTACGGATTCGCCTTGCCCTGCGTGATTTCCTGTCCGTTTCAGCTGATTTTTTTGCATGAACGCAAGGAGAGAAAAGTTAGATAGTCGAAAGAATCGCTTTGCTTCGCTATAATGAAGGTGGGAATGAATCAACATGGAAAGGGATGAGACGATGTTTACGGTAAAACCTTTGCCGTCGGTGGAGGAACGGGATGAAGCGCTTGTCGTCGGTTTGTTTGAAGGGGCGAATTCATGGAGCGGCCTTGCCGGCGAATACGATGCCCGTCTTGGCGGACGGCTGTCGGAACTGCAGAAAGAAGGCGATATTTCCGCGAAACGGGGGAGCATCGCCGTGATTCACCCGCTTTTGCCGGCCGGGGCGAAACGACTCTATTTTGTCGGGCTCGGCAAAAAAGAGGAGCTGACGTTTGCGCGGCTGCGCGAGGCGTTTGGCAAGCTGTTCCGCACGTTGAAGCAGGCGAAGCGGACGAAAGCGTCGGTCGCGCTTGACACGTTTACGGCCGGGGACGTCGACGAAAACGAAGCCGCGCATGCGCTTGCCGAAGCGTATTATTTGGCGACGTATGAGTTCCCGGGATACAAGCAAAACAGGCGAGAGCGGGACTATGAGATGAAATCGCTCACCGTTTATACGGGGGCGGACGCAGCGGACATCGAGGCGAGCTTGTTCGTCGGTTCGGTATACGGGAAGGCGACGAACTCGGCGCGCACGCTCGTCAACACGCCGGGGAATTTGCTGACGGCGTCCGATTTGGCGGATTATGCCGTAAAGCTCGCTGATCGATACGATTTTGACTATGAAATTTTGGAGAAAGAAGACATGGAGCGGCTCGGCATGGGAGCGCTGCTCGCGGTCAACCAAGGGTCGAAGCAGCCGCCGAAATTGATCGTGTTGAAATATCAAGGGAAAGAAAAATGGGAAGACGTGATCGCCCTCGTCGGCAAAGGGGTGACGTTCGACACAGGCGGCTACTGCCTGAAGCCGCGCGACAGCATGGTTGACATGAAAACGGATATGGCCGGCGCGGCGGCGGTGCTCGGGGCGATGGAAGCGATCGGCGAACTGCGGCCGGAACAAAACGTGCTCGCCGTCATCCCGGCGACTGACAATATGATCAGCGGCGAGGCGTTCAAACCGGATGATGTCATCACATCGCTGTCAGGAAAAACGATCGAAGTCCGCAACACGGACGCTGAAGGGCGGCTCATTTTGGCCGATGCGGTGACTTATGCGAAACAGCACGGCGCCAGCTATATCATCGATGTCGCCACGCTGACAGGCGGAGTGATCGTCGCCTTGGGCACGGACAAAACGGGCGCGATGACGAACAATGAGGAGCTGTTTGAGCAATTGCTTGAAGCGTCGATGGAAACCGGGGAGTTCATTTGGCGGCTGCCCATTACAGAAAACGACCGCGAGCGGGTGCGAAGCAGCAAAATCGCCGACTTGAACAATTCTCCGGGGCGGGAAGGACACGCCATTATGGGCGGGGCGTTCATCGGCGAATTTGCGGAAGATACGCCGTGGGTGCATTTGGATATCGCCGGCACGGCCGCCACAAAGAAAGACGGCGACCTCGGTCCGGCTGGGGCGACAGGCGTGATGGTGCGCACGCTCACCGCGTTTGTCGAGCGGTTTGAATAAAACGAACGCCGGCAGGCTGATCGACAGGCGCTGCCTTGGCGCAGAGGCGCCCAGTGTGAGGGCGGGGTATGCCGGCAGCGAACGAGCCGAAGCGGACGTGCATAGCTTCGGCTTTTGTTTGGCACGCTACTATAGTACATAGCAGGAAAAGCGAACAGAATGTAAATGTAGTGTAAATTTCGTGTAAAGTTTTTTGTTGTCTTATTGTAAATGCTGTGTAAATTGTTACAATAAGTAGCGGTGATTTTGATTTCGCAAATGGAGGGTGTCCGATATGATTTTTTCACCGAAAAAAGACGTTTTCTTCGACATGTTGTTTACGATTTCGGAAAATGTGAAGGAAGCGGCGCAATATTTTGTCGAGTATAAAATTCAAAGCGTAAGCGACTTGAAAGAATTTGCCCGCGTCATGAAAGAGTACGAACGAAAGGGCGATTCATTCATCCATGAACTGGTCGTCCAATTGAACAAAACGTTCATTACGCCGATCGAGCGGGAAGACATCCACCAGTTGGCGATGAAAATGGACGATGTGCTTGACGGATTTGAGCAATGTTCAGCGCGGTTTGAAATGTTTTCGTTCACGGACATCGATGAACATATGGTGAAGTTTTTTGACTATATTTATCAAAGCACGATTGAAATTGTTCACGCCCTCGAACTGCTTGCGAACAAAAAATTGCTCGATATGCGCCAACATGCCATTAAAATCAAGGACTATGAAACGAAGTGCGACGAAATTTTGCGCGCGTCGATCAAAAACTTGTTTGTGACGCAAAAAGACCCGATTAAAATCATTCAATACAAAGAGCTTTACGAAATGTTGGAAGAGATTGCCGACAGTTGTGAAGATGTCGCCAATACGTTAGAGACGATTATCATGCGCAACGCATAAAAAGGGGACGCTGTGTTTATGGATACGATCCTGATTTTAACGATCTGCATCGTCATTTTCGCATTGGCGTTTGACTTTATCAACGGCTTTCACGATACGGCCAACGCCATTGCCACATCGGTGTCGACAAGGGCGCTCACGCCGCGTCAAGCCATTATTTTGGCTGCGACGATGAACTTTATCGGCGCGCTCACCTTTACCGGCGTCGCAAAAACGATTACGAAAGACATTGTCGATCCATTCACCCTTGAGAACGGTTCTCTCGTCATTTTGGCAGCGCTGGTTGCTGCCATTGCCTGGAACTTAATTACGTGGTATTATGGCATTCCGAGCAGCTCGTCGCATGCACTCATCGGTTCGGTCGCTGGGGCAGCCATTTCCGCCGCTGGCTGGGATGTAATCCACTACCAAGGTTTTCTTAAAATTTTGGAATCATTGATTATTTCTCCATTTTTGGCGATGGGTGTTGGGTTTGTCATTATGAGTTTGTTTCGTTTCTTATTTAAAGACGCCAATTTAACAAGAACAACCAAAGGGTTTCGTCTATTTCAAGTTGTAACGGCTGCATTGCAGGCGTATACGCATGGAACGAATGACGCCCAAAAAACGATGGGCATCATTACGATGGCGCTGATCGCTGCCGAAATGCACCACTCAGATGTCGTGCCGGAATGGGTGCGCATTTCTGCCGCCTTAGCCATGGGATTGGGGACGGCTGTCGGCGGATGGAAGATCATCAAAACGGTCGGTGGAAAAATTATGAAAATCCGCCCTGTCAATGGGGCGGCAGCGGACTTATCCTCGGCGCTCGTCATTTTTTCCGCCACGTTGTTGCATTTGCCAGTCAGTACGACGCACGTCATTTCCTCGGCCATCATGGGGGTCGGCGCCGCCCAACGGGTGAAAGGCGTCAAATGGGGCGTCGCCCGCCGCATTGTGCTGACATGGATCATCACCTTGCCAGTGTCAGCGTTGATTGCTGGGTTTGTGTACCAGGTTCTCCGTTTATTTTTCTAACGAATGAAAGAGGGTGTCCCAACAGATCGGGACACCCTTTCTTATTGTTTTTCCTATGTTGTGTTTTGTTTAAGGAAAATTTCCCTTTTGGGTCAGACTCTTTTCGTGTTTAGGCCGCCGAACGGTCCGCGGCGGAGGAGCGTCCGATCGCCCGGCAAATCCTTGGGGCGATCAAGCCGGCGACGATCGACAACAAAATGTCTTTCGGCAGCGGGGCAAGCATCCAGCCCCACACCATGCCGTACGAAAGCCCTTCCGGCGCTTCCGCCCATAGTTTGTACGCCATGTACATCCAGTTCGTGCCGATGACATAGTTGATGACCATGCCAACGAGTGCGGCGGTGACGAAACGAGCTTTTGACGCCGGCTGCGGGCCGCGGTTGATGACCCATCCGGTCGCATAAGCGGCAACGATAAACGAAAGAATGAAGCCAAATGTCGGTTGGAAAATCATCGACAGTCCGCCGTTGAATTTGGCAAACACCGGCACGCCGGCGAGGCCGACGAGCATGTACACAATCATCGCCACCGCACCGAGCCGCCGCCCGAGCACCGCTCCGGCCAAGACGCAGAAAAACGTCTGCAGCGTAATGGGAACACCGCCGACGACAAGAAACGGCGCCCACGACGTAATGTTCGCCCCGATGGCCATGAGGGCGACAAACATAGCGACAAAGGTGATGTCGAGGGCCCGAAAAGCAGGACGTTGGCGATTCATATGTAAACCCCCTTTTCTCTTGTTGTTAACAAAATCGTACTGAATGATCATTTGACTGTCAATACTTTTTTATGAGAAGGCGGGAGGCGGGGACGGAAATCATATAATTGACGGATGGAGGAGCAAACTAGACAAAACGGCGGCTGTCATCGCGGCCGCATGGACGAGGAGGATCGCTGCTCTATGGAACATGTCATGCCGGAAAAGGAAGTAAAGCAGGCCAGCAAGATGGGAGCCCATGAGGATCTGATTCACACGAGCCAAAACGACGAAGGGTATGACTTGCGCACCCCGGCGGAAATCGGGGCTCGGCAGCCGATGGATGAAAACGGCAATTCGTGAAGGCAGCGAAGGATTGGGCGCAGATGGACGGGAAAGAAAAAAGTCTTGGATAGCTTCGCGCCGCGAGAAGGCCGGTGATGGATGGAAACAGATCGCAGGCCTTAATTACTTTGCCATTAGAGGGATCTTGTCATGCCGATGACATGCTGCCGGCTCGGATGCCGTGCTCGTTTTTCAATGGTTTTTTCGGCATGAAAAGAATAGAAGAAAATGAATTTATTGATTTTTATGAATAAATACCTATTTTTGATATGGTAATAAAGTTCCTTTTTTTTTTTTTTTATTTCCAGTAAGATTTTAATTGTAAATATATAGTTTGTTTACCATAACGTGTACTTGGTAAGGGACTGAGGTAGCGTCAAAAGTTCTATGAAAAACCCACACAGACCATCCCATCGAGCATCGTGAGGCATGTGGGGAGCCGGATTCGTCCTTGGCCAACACCCGCCACAAAGGTGCGAAAGGGTTGTCAAGGGCGACGGGGACAAAAAAAGTTAGGCCGCCTCTTGTTGGAGAAACGCTTGTGCCATGGCGATGAACTTCGTCCACCGGGCCGGCATATGCGGCAGCTCGGCGAGCTCCGGAATGACGACCGGGACCCGGCCTTCGAGCGCGCTATGCGGGCGCAGAAAGTTGAAATACGCCACAAACAGCGTCACAAAGGACACCGAGCCCTCTTCCGCGCCGAACCCATGGGTCGGGCGGCAGTTGCCTTTAAAGGTCCGGTTGAATCGCTCGATGATTGGCTTGAGTGGACGGAACTCTTCGGACACCGGGTCCTCATGGGCCAGCCCGATCACCTGGCGGATGTCAAACGAAATCCCGTGATGGGCGAAGAAGTGCTGCGCCAGCAGGTAAATGGGATTGCCGTCGACGACGAACGACAAGTCGTCCGGGATGGATGGCCGCTTCCGCAAGACATCATTGATGGCCTTGATGGCCGAGAGCGTGTCCCGATTGGGCGAGACGCGATACGACAGCACGATCTTTTTGACGGCATCGAATAGAAAGAACATGTAATGCCAGCGCCCTTTGACGCGAATATACGTCTCGTCTCCGCAGAACGATCCGGACAGCTCGTACGGGAATCGGTCGACAAAGGGCTTGATCCAAAGCGCGGCGCTGTTGGCGTAGTTGAGCACCGTCTGATGGGAGATCGACACGCCGTGGATATCCTTCATGGCGGCTGCCGTCATGCGGGAAGACATTCCAAAGTTGACATGGTACGTCAACACCAGCCCCAGAATGTGCGGCGACACAGCCAGCCGGGACAAATCGACCTTCGGCTTGATGGGTGACGAGGAAGCCAACGGTAGAAAGTCAAACAAGAACTCTCGAAACCAATACCGCACCTTGAAGGCTTGAGGATCCTGTTTGAAACGTTGGCGCTCCTTCTTCGTCATCCGTCGAAGGTTGGCCCGGTAAAACGGGCAATCGTTG
>NZ_JHUS01000062.1:0-55126 GCF_000691465.1 Geobacillus sp. CAMR5420 | reverse complement strand
ATTCGGATGAAAGCTCCAGTAATGAATATCAGTCAATGTTCCCGAGAATCCCTTGGTGGTCAAGGCATCGACAATATGAATGAGATGCTTGATGACCGGTTTGGAAAGCTGCAGCGTCAACCCCAGCGTGAAGAAAAACTTGTGGATTCCTTGGTGATGTGCTAATCTATTCATGAGACATGAACCTCCTTGTGTGAATGGGTTTTGTGCACATCTATTTTACCCAAGGAGTCCGGTTCATGTCTCCTTTTTTGTTTGGTTGTCAATTTATGTTAGTGAATTTGCTCATCTACAGTCATCAAGTTTCTTTGGGCTTTAAGGGGGCCGCAGAAGGCTTCGGTTTCTTCTCGTATCTTTTGGGAAGAGAGGGGCGAGAGTACGTGAGTTGAGGATGGTGGAAGGAAAGAGAAAAGCGGTCATGGAAATGGATCATTCCTGAAACGAGCATTCCCGTTAGGAGCTTTTCCGGGGACTTGATCAAAAAAAGCCCTCTTGGTATGATGCAGGGGTGTCAAACAATACCTACCATCATGCCAAGGAGGACTTCAGATGAATTGTACACAAAATTGTAAATTAGCACATTATTTCAGAATTCACCGAAAGTTGTACTTGACTATTTCAGAACATGCATTCTTTGTACTTATAAGGAAAAATCAGTAAATCAAATTTTACGTACACGGTGGCTCAAGAAAATCCCCTTTTAACCGAAGGCGAATAGATGGATGTGGCGGATTCGGCCGACGGAACACCAAGGAGAATCTTTATGATCAAGAGAATAAAGTTTATACTGTCCACTTTGAAGAACAAGTGCTGCGCTTTTTAGACTACAAGGCGGTCAAGCTGACGATGTTGATTTCTTTGATTACGATCATTGTCGGGGATATCATCTATCGACGCACGTAATCGGATGCGCAATGTGAACGAAAGGGGACGCCGGGCGTTGGTGCCCGGCAAGTTTGTTTAGGCGCCAGACGGCGATGAGACGATCGCTGTCTTTTTTTGGTTCACGAAGGTCGGCGGCGAGAACCGTTTTGGTGTGAAAGGAGCTTCTGGCCCAGCAAGGCGCAAACGACAACACCGCTTCCAGCGCCGTGCATCGTCTGGAAGCGGCGCTATCGCATCGGGCGCGGCCGTTGTGAACGGATGTTGGCAGCCGTCAAAGCGGCGAATGCGAAGAGTGAAGGCTGCTTGCCGCCGTTTTTCCCCTTTCGCCCGCCGCCGCGATGGCGAAGGCTATCCGTGAAAAGGCGGAAACACGTTCCAACGCAAGCCGATGACGAGCTGGCAGCACGGAAACGCGCCGGGGGGCGGCGACAACGTCAGGCGGATGCCGTCGGGATTGAAATACACATCGGTTTTCGAGCGGATGCCAAGCGAGCGGATCAGGCGCTTCACTTCATCCGTTTTTCCTTCTTGGGCGGCCGACATGACCGAGGCCGCGAACGAGCGCGATTCAGCGAGTTTTTTCAACACGGCGGCGGCGTCGTTCATGAGCGTTTGGGCGGTGGCGGCGGACTGGGAAAAGATGGCCGGGTCGATCGGGGGATATGGGCCGGCCGGCATCCGCGGGAACGGGGTGAACATGGCTGCTTGCGCCTCCTTTCCGAAAATGGAATCCGATATTACGATATGTGCAAACAGCCAAAAAGGAGCGAAGCCAAACGGCGATTTCGCTCCTTCTTTATGCATTGCGCAGGCGGGACGCTACAAATAGCACAGCCATAAATAGGCATGCGACAGGAGCAAGGCAATGAGCGTGAGCGGCGCGCCGATTTTCAAAAAATCAACGTACGTAAAGCCATGCCCTTCGCGCGATGCCATGCCGGCGACAATGACGTTCGCCGAGGCGCCGATGAGCGTTCCGTTTCCGCCGAGGCAGGCGCCAAGAGACAAGGCCCACCAAAGCACGTCAATCTGCGGGGCGTCTGGAGACAGCCCCATGCCGACTGCCATATCTTGAATGAGCGGGATCATCGTGGCGACAAACGGGATGTTGTCGATCGTCGCCGAAGCGATGCCGGACAGCCAAAGGATGAAATAGGCGGCTGTGGAAATATCGCCGCCAGTGACATCGAGCGTTTTTTCGGCCAATAATTTGATCAGGCCGATGTCAACGAGCCCACCGACCAAGACGAACAGACCGGCGAAAAAGAAAATCGTGCCCCATTCGATCGAATGAAAGACATCCTCCAGTTCGTGCTCCGGCACGGCGATGAGCATGAGCACGACCGCTCCGGTCATGGCGATGACGGCCGCATCGACATGAATGACCGAATGAAAAATAAAGCCAAGGACGGTCAGCCCGAGCACGGCGACCGATTTGCGCATCAGCTTCGCATCTTGAATATAATCGGCGTCGCGAAGCTCTATCAGCTTTTGAATCAACGCAGGATCGGTTTTCAGCTGC
This sequence comes from Geobacillus sp. CAMR5420, assembly GCF_000691465.1. Taxonomy (NCBI): domain Bacteria; kingdom Bacillati; phylum Bacillota; class Bacilli; order Caryophanales; family Anoxybacillaceae; genus Geobacillus; species Geobacillus sp. CAMR5420. The sequence continues at coordinate 52,719 of NZ_JHUS01000062.1, read as the reverse complement.
TTGCGGTAAACGAATGCGAGCAGCGCGACCGTCACAATGGCGATGACGATGACGATTGGCGTCAAGTTGAACAAGAAAGCGTTGAAATCGAGATGCTTGTTCGCCGAGCCGATCATAATGTTCGGCGGGTCGCCGATCAATGTCGCCGTGCCGCCGATATTGGATAAGAGCACTTCAGAAATCAAATAGGGAACGGGGTTGACTTGGAGCATCCGTGTAATTGAAAACGTCACCGGCACGACAAGCAGCACGGTGGTCACGTTGTCCAAAAACGCCGACAACAGCCCGGTCAACAGTGAAAGCATCACCAAAATGCGGACCGGGCGGCCTTTGGCGAGTTTCGCTGCTTTAATGGCCATGTATTGAAAAAAGCCGGACTTGCTCGTAATGCCGACCAAGATCATCATTCCGATCAGCAGCGTGATCGTTCCCCACTCAATATGGTGGGTGAACGCTTTTTCGATGTCAACGATGCCGAAGATGACCATGAGCGCCGCCCCGAGCAAGGCGATGACCGCGCGGTGGATTTTTTCAGAAATGATGATCGCGTATACAACCAAGAAAACGGCAATGGCAAAATAATATTGAAGATTTGACACGTGTGCGGCAGAATGATCCATTCGTACTCCTCCCTTTCCAGTTATGTCGTCATGTTGTGAAAACCGCTCCCGCACGCCGGGCATGTCCAATCACTGCGCTCGCTGGCGGCTTCACGAACATAAAACGTAAATGAACAATGCGGACAAGGGATTTCGCGCACCCGATCCATCAACATCCGCCGCCTCGGTTCGGCTGGAGCATTGGTGTCAATGATCTCGACATGGATGTCGTCGCGCGATTCGTCTTCCGCGATCACGTTTCCTTCCGCTTCATCTTTTGTGCGCCAGCGGCCGCCGAGCACATGCTGCTCAAGTTGGCTGTGCGAGGAATGTTCAAGCATTTCTTCAGCCAGTTTCATGTACTGGCGGTCCGTCAGCCCGCTGAACGGAAGGTTCTTCTTCTGTTTTTTCCAATACGCCCGCAGTTGGTCTTCGGTGAAAATCCATGTAACAATCTGATGAATCACGACATTTTTCATCCCATCCACCCTCCTTTTTCTTGATCATATCATAGAAGGCTGGTGATTTAACAGGAAATGCGGCTCAACCATAGCATTTCTTCAATGCATCAACCTTATAAATGCTGCTCTTCTCTTCACTCAAGAACCATCGGTTTAGGGGAAATGGTTGTTTTTCGCCGATCTTGTAAAGGGTGGGGGAGAAAAAACGATTGGCTTGAATGGGAAGCGTCCATCCGCCCTTCTTCTTTTTCGCCAAGGCTTTCGTTGATTCCTACGGCATCCGCCTCTTTTTCGCCATTTTCTGAAAAAAGAAATAAACAATCGCTTCTGCGTGATATAATAATAGTAAGACGGACGGCAACAGCGTGCCGGAAAGGGGGGAAGCGACGATGGACAGCCCGCAATATTTGTTTCTCGATTTTGAATTTACGATGCCGGAGACGAAAACAAACCCGAACGGGTTTTGCCCGGAAATTATTGAAGTCGGCCTTGTCGCGGTTGTTGACGATCAGATCATCGGCCAATTTTCTTCCTATGTGAAGCCGCTCCGCTTTCCGCAGCTCACGGAACGGTGCAAGTCGTTTCTCAACATCACCCAAGAACAAATCGACCGCGGAATGAGTTTTTATGAGCTGGTTTCCTTGCTTCGGCAATATGACCGCGAACGCCCGACGACAGTGATGACGTGGGGGAGCATGGATATGAAAGTGCTCCGGGAAAACTGCCAATCGGCGCAAGTGGAATTCCCATTCACGGGCGAGCATCGTGATTTAGCCATGGAGTATAAGCGGTTTTTCGGCAACAAAAACCAAACCGCGCTGCGCAAGGCGGTGCAAGAGTACGGCAATGAGGCGGTTGGAAAAGCCCATTGCGCGCTCGATGATGCGTTCACCGCGTATACGATTTTCCGGCTGGTGGAAAACGACAAAAAATATTTGGCGAAGACAAAGCCGCCGACGATTGGAGAACGGATTGATTTGACCCAGCTGCGAAAAAAATTCGCTTTATAGCCGGCTGCGTTGGCGGCGGCTTTTTTTATGTTATAATAGAAAGTGGACGATTTTTTAGGCAGAAAGGTTGTTTCCTTATGTGGCCATCGGTGCTGAATTTATTTTTGTACTTTCCAGAAGACAAACGTGAATACATTCCCGCAGCCATTTCGTTTGCTGTCTTCTTCTTGATGGCGGTGTTCACGATGCGGCTCATCATCATCATCTCCCGGCGGCAGGAGAAGGAAGCGAAGCGGCTCGAAGAACAGCTGCTTGGAAAACGAGAGGAACGGAAGGAGCCGCCCGGAGTATAAACGAGCCACCCTCCGGCAATACTGGCGGATAACAAGTGATGCTGGAGGGTGGTTCGTGTTGCGAAAAACGTACGGTGTGGTGCTGGCGGCAGCGCTCGTGTTGTCCGGCTGCGGCCAAGAGAATGGAACGAGCCGGACGGTGGAGATGATCAATGCGGATGGCGATTCGATCGGTACGATCGAGTTGACTGAACAGGCGGAAGGGGTGCGGCTGAAGCTTGACTTGGAAGGCCTCCCGCCGGGAGAGCACGCCATTCACATCCATGAAAACGGAAGCTGCAAACCGCCCGATTTCCAATCGGCCGGCGGTCATTACAATCCGGACGGGAAAAAGCACGGCCTTCTCCACCCGGAGGGGGCGCATGCCGGCGATTTGCCGAACATTATTGTGAAGGATGACGGCACGGTCAACGTCGAGTTGAAGGCGCCCAATGTGACGCTGAAAGAAGGAGAGAAAGGCTCGCTGCTTACGAAAGACGGAACATCGATCGTCATTCACGCCAAGAAAGACGACGGCATGACCCAGCCGGCGGGAGATGCCGGCGGACGGATCGCCTGCGGGGAAATCAAGTCGTCGTGAAACAGGGGCTCGCGCGCGGGCCCCTGTTTCACGTTGCCGGGGCAACGCTTCGCATGACAAATGCGAGAAAGTGACGGTTGCACAGCTTCTGCTGCACATGGATGGCGGAACGGAGCAACAGGTCCGGCGCTGCTTCTTTTCCCTTTCGCCATCCGCTTGGCCGCTCTTCTTTGGTGCAAAGCTATATAGATGCAACGAAATCGTTTAACATATCCTTGACGGAAAAGTGGCTCATCCATTTTTGACTGTCGAAGGCAAGCCGTAGGCTTGCCTCCGTCACGCTAAGGCGTGACGGAAGACCGAACAACGACTCGCTTAAAGACCCATTCATGGGTCTTTAAGCGGTGTTGTTCGGTCACTCGACAGTTGGATGAAATGACCGGTAAAAACGAAAAATGTTAAAGCTTTAAATTGCATCTATATAGCGCAGCGCCGTCGCCAGCCGCCGCAGCCCTTCCTCCAGCGTCGGGCGCGGGCAGGCGATATTCAAACGGATGAAGCCGACGCCTTCCTGGCCGAATTTGCTGCCGAACTCGACGGCGAGTTTTCCTGTTTCAAGGAGCCGACGCTTCAGCTCCGCCTCGGAAAGGCCAAGGCCGCGGCAGTCGATCCAGACAAGATACGTCGCCTGCGGCCGGACGGGGCGAAGCGGCGGCAAGTGTTCCGCTAAATAGGCAACCGTCATGTCGATGTTTTGCCGCAAGTAATCAAGCAAGGCGTCAAGCCACGGTCCGCCATGGCGGTAGGCCGCTTCCGCTCCGACGATGGCGAACGCATTCAGCGTAAAAAAGCCGTGCCGCTGCTGGACGCGGCGGAACGCCCGGCGCCGCGATTCGTCGGGAAGGATGACTTCCGCCGCCTGCAAACCGGCGAGGTTGAACGTTTTCGTCGGCGCGCGGAACGTGGCGCTTTGCGCGGCCAGCTCTGGGTGGAGGGAGGCAAACGGCGTGTGTTTGGCTGGCGGGAGCGTCAAATCGGCGTGGATTTCGTCGGAAAGGACGAAGACGCCGTGCTTAAGGCAAAGTTCTCCCAGCCGTTCGAGTTCTTCTTTTGTCCATGATTTGCCTCCCGGGTTGTGCGGATGGCAAAGGATGAGAAGTTTGGCATCGGGCAGCTTTCGCTCCAAGTCGTCCCAGTCGATCGCATAGTTGTCTTCCTCAAGGCGCAGCGGACTGAACAGAAGCGTGCGGTCATGGCGGCGGACGAGATCAAACAGCGGCCGGTAGACCGGGGAAAAAACGATGATGCGATCCCCTGGTTCGGAAAACGCTTCGATGGCGGCGGCGACCGCCGGCACGACGCCGTGGGCAAACACGAGCCAAGACGGATCGATCGTCCAGTCATGACGGCGTTCAAGCCATTGGCATACCGCTTCTTTGAGTGAATCGGGAATGACAGTGTAGCCGAACACGCCGTGCTCCACCCGTTGCCGCAGCGCTTCTTGCACTTCTTTCGGTGCGGGAAAATCCATGTCGGCGACCCACATCGGCCATACGTCTTCGCGGCCGAACACGCGATGAACGTCATCCCATTTCACCGACAGCGTGCCCCGGCGGTCGATGACGCGGTCGAACGGAAACATGATCGCGCCTTCTCCTTTCTCAGCACGCGAACGATGCGGTCCTTTCCCTTCATCGAATGGAAACATTGTTGCATCTTCTCCCTTCTTTTTTTCGAATCGATGGCTTATAATGGGTTATATCATAGCATCAAGAAAGGTGGATGGCGGCGGCATGGACGGACGACAGTTGAATCGGCTTCTTCTTGAATGGATCGGCGCCTGGGACCCGTTTGGCCTTGGAAAAGACGCCTACGACGTCGAGGCGGCCAGCGTGCTCCAGGCGGTGTATGAGACGGAAGACGCCCGCACGTTGGCCGCCCGCATTCAGTCCATATATGAATTCGCCTTTGACGAGCCGATTCCTTTTCCCGACTGCCTAAAACTCGCCCGCCGGCTGCTTGAATTAAAGCAAGCGGCGTCCTGTCCGCTCCCGTGATGACGACAGGGAGCCGGCTTGGCGAAACCGACTGATGAAATGGAGGGATGCTGCGTGAAATTGAGCGAAAAAGAGCTGGAAATTATCGAAATATTAGAAAAAGATGCACGAACGCCGATCGATGTGCTGGCGAAGATGATCGATTTGCCGGTCGAAGAAACGGAAGCGCTCGTCAAAAAGTTAGAAGAGGCGAAAGTGATCGTGCAATATACGGCGCTCATTGACTGGCGGAAGGCGGACGGACGCGAAGGGGTGACGGCGATGATCGACGTCAAGGTGACCCCGAAGCGCGGCGTCGGCTTTGACGAGGTGGCGGAACGCATTTACCGATTCCCGGAAGTGAAATCGGTGTACTTAATGTCCGGCGCCTACGACTTATCGGTCGTGATCGAAGGGCGTTCGATGGCGGAAATCGCCCAATTTGTATCGGAAAAACTGTCGACGCTCGATTCTGTCATTTCAACGACGACCCATTTCATTTTGAAAAAATACAAACACGATGGCATCGTCTTTGACCAAGGAGATCAAGATCGCCGCATCGTGGTGTCGCCATGAAGCCGCAAACGAGAAAAACGTACGTGTCCAAGACGGTTGCGGGCTTGAAGCCATCCGGCATCCGCCGCTTTTTCGACCTTGCTTCCAGCATGGACGGCGTCATTTCGCTCGGCGTCGGCGAGCCGGATTTTGTCACGTCCTGGAGCATTCGCGAAGCGAGCATTTTGTCGCTCGAGCAAGGCTATACGTCGTATACGGCCAACGCCGGGCTCTTGGAGCTCCGCCAAGAAATCGCCGCTTATTTGCGCCGCAAGTTTCATGTCGACTACTGTCCGGAGACAGAAATTTTAGTGACGGTCGGGGCGAGCCAGGCCATCGACTTGGCGCTTAGGGCGATCATCAACCCGGGCGATGAAGTGATCATCGTCGAACCGAGTTTTGTCGCCTACGAGCCGCTTGTCGTGCTCGCGGGCGGGAAGCCGGTGGCCGTTCACACGTCTGGCGAAGACAAGTTTCAGCTCAATCCGGTGCACCTTGAACGGGCGATCACCGAGCGGACGAAGGCGGTCATCATCTGCTCGCCGAACAACCCGACCGGAACGGTGCAGAGCCGCACGGAGCTTGAAGCGATCGCCCGTCTGGCTGAGGCGCACGACTTGCTCGTCATTGCCGATGAAATTTACGCCGAGCTGACGTATGAAGGAGAGTACACGAGCATGGCCGCTGTTAGCGGCATGCGCGAGCGGACGATTTTGATTTCCGGTTTTTCCAAAGGGTTTGCGATGACCGGATGGCGGCTCGGGTTTGCGGCAGCGCCTGACGAGATTTTGCAGGCGATGTTGAAAATCCATCAGTATGCCATGATGTGCGCGCCGACGATGGCGCAATATGGGGCGCTTGAGGCGCTTCGCAGCGGAGAGCGCGATGTCGCCGAGATGCGCAACAGCTACCGGCGGCGGCGCAACTATTTCGTCGCCTCGCTCAATGAAATCGGGCTGCCGTGCCATTTGCCAGGCGGCGCGTTTTACGCCTTCCCGTCCATCAAGCCGACCGGTTTGACGTCGGAGCAGTTTGCTGAGCGGCTGCTCATCGAAGAAAAAGTAGCGGTCGTCCCCGGCAACGTCTTCGGCCAAAGCGGGGAAGGCTATATCCGCTGTTCATACGCTTCATCGCTCGAACAGCTGCAAGAAGCCATTAAGCGAATGAAACGGTTTTTGGCGCGCCTGTAACTGGGGATGTTCCGCCGTCGGCGGGACATCTTTTTTTGGGGTTTGCTGTCGGTCTATGTTATAATACAGAAACATAGACGAAATTCATCAATAGGAGTGTTTCGCTTGTCAACGATCAAACGAGGAGCGATCGTGAAAGGGAAGGTGACGGGCATTCAGCCGTATGGCGCGTTCGTCCAGCTTGAGGACGGCATGCAAGGGCTGATCCATATTTCTGAAATTTCCCATCAATTTGTGAAAGATGTGCGCGATTACGTCCATGTCGGGGATGAAGTGACGGTCAAGGTGTTGGACGTCGATCGAAAGGCGAGGAGGGCGAGCCTGTCCCTAAAGGCGCTTGAACCCGCCGGGGAAAAGGAAAAACGCCATATGCGCATGAAAATGCCGCTCAAGTCGGGGTTTCGCCCGTTGAAGGAAAAACTGCGCGAATGGATTGAGCAGTCCAAGAAAGAAAATTGGCCGAAACCATAACCCTGCGCCCCAAACGGTGAGAGTCCATGACGCTTTGAGGCCGGGAGAGGCGCAAAAAAATAAGACACCCACCGTCAGGCGGTGAGTGTCCCAATGGTTTTCCGTCATGTGCGCGATGTTTTCGGTTCAGTGCGCCCAAGCTCTTCGGCCGGTTTGAACAGCAGCGCCAAGTTGATCAAGCCGGCGATGCCGACCAAGCTGTAGATGATGCGCGACCAAACGGAGTCTTGGCCGCCGAAAATGGCGGCGACTAAGTCAAATTGGAAAAAGCCGATCAGTCCCCAGTTAATGGCGCCGATAATGGTCAACAATAGCGCAATGCGCTGCAATGCTCCCATCTTGTTTGCCTCCTTTGGAAAATTTCTTTTCAACTTATAGGATGAATCGCAGTCGTGAAAAATATGCATCGTTTGCCGCCAAAGCAGTTGGCTTTACAACCGGTGGCAGGCGCTGCCATAATAGATTCAGGAAAAGGAGGGCATCCATATGCAAGAGTTTATTTTCCGCAACCCGACGAAACTGATTTTCGGAAAAGGGCAGCTCGAACGTCTCAAAGAAGAAGTGCCGCGCTACGGCAAGAAAGTGCTGCTCGTGTATGGCGGCGGCAGCATCAAACGAAACGGACTGTATGATGAAGTGATGAAGATATTGGGGAACATTGGCGCCGAGGTCATCGAACTGCCAGGCGTCGAACCGAACCCGCGCGTCTCGACCGTAAGAAAAGGGGTGGACATTTGCAAGCGGGAAGGCGTCGAGTTTTTGCTGGCGGTTGGCGGCGGCAGCGTCATCGACTGCACGAAAGCGATCGCCGCCGGGGCGAAATTCGATGGCGATCCGTGGGAGTTTATCACGAAAAAAGCGCCCGTCACCGGCGCCCTGCCGTTTGGCGTCGTCTTGACGCTGGCGGCGACCGGGTCGGAGATGAATTCTGGTTCGGTGATCACAAACTGGGAGACGAAAGAAAAATACGGCTGGGGCAGCCCGTTTACGTTCCCGCAATTTTCGATTTTGGATCCGACGTATACGATGACCGTTCCGAAAGACCATACGGTTTACGGCATTGTCGATATGATGTCGCATGTGTTTGAGCAATATTTCCACCATACGCCGAACACACCATTGCAAGACCGGATGTGTGAAGCGGTGTTGAAAACCGTGATCGAAACGGCGCCCAAACTGATCAACGATTTGGAAAACTACGAGCTGCGCGAGACGATCATGTACTCGGGCACGATCGCCTTAAACGGCTTCTTGCAAATGGGCGTCCGCGGCGACTGGGCGACGCACAATATTGAGCATGCCGTTTCCGCCGTGTATGACATCCCGCACGCCGGGGGATTGGCGATTTTGTTCCCGAACTGGATGAAGCATGTGCTCGATGAAAATGTCAGCCGTTTCGCCCAGCTCGCGGTGCGCGTCTTTGATGTCGATCCGGCGGGCAAATCGGAGCGGGATGTGGCGCTTGAAGGCATCGAGCGGCTGCGCGAGTTCTGGTCGAGCCTCGGGGCGCCGTCGCGGCTTGGGGACTATGGCATCGGCGAGGAAAACTTGGAGCTGATGGCCGATAAAGCGATGGCGTTTGGCGAGTTCGGCCGTTTCAAAACATTGAACCGCGATGATGTGCTCGCCATTTTGCGCGCTTCCCTGTAATGAGGCGATGCGGCGGTTTCGCGAATCAATCGATGATGGCGCCGGCTCGGCGACGGAATCTGCCTGAGCTGGCGCTTTTCCTATTTTCTTGGTTTGCCTGGGTGCGCTCCCAATCCCGCAGGACGGCGGAAAGGGAGGAGGGCGCGAAAAACAGCCGCCTCGCCCGAATCCATGGTTCTCGAATGAGGAAAAAGCACAACGTTGATTACGTTTCTTGAGGCAAGCAGCCTGAGCCCCTAGAAGGCTGGTGAAAAACGAGTTTTGTTCCCAAATCGGCGGCGTTTCATCAGGAAAGAAGACGAACTTCACAAGGTTTCTCTAATTGAAAAATGGTTGGGATAAGCTGTCTTTTTCGTTGCATCACCATCCCTCCAGGTGTCACGCAAGGAAATCGGCGCGGCGAACATGGCGAAAAATGAATCCGTTTCCAAAAAAGGTGGGCTGCTTGATTTCCCTTGTTTATTCCGCTAAAGTGAAAGAAGGCAATGATTCTTGAAGGGGAGGCGGAAATCGATGACCCACATTCGCTTTGACTATTCCAAAGCGCTCGCCTTTTTTGGCGAACATGAGCTTACATACTTGCGTGATGCCGTGAAAGTCGCGCATCATTCGCTTCATGAAAAAACCGGTGTTGGAAGCGACTTTTTAGGCTGGCTTGACTGGCCGGTCGACTATGACAAAGAAGAATTCGCACGCATCAAGGAGGCGGCGAAAAAAATCCAATCGGACTCTGATGTTCTTGTCGTCATCGGCATCGGCGGCTCGTACCTTGGCGCGCGGGCGGCGATCGAGATGCTGCACCATTCGTTTTACAACGCCTTGCCAAAAGAAAAGCGGAAAACGCCGCAAATCATTTTTGTCGGCAACAACATCAGCTCGACGTATATGAAAGACGTCATCGATTTCTTGGAAGGGAAAGACTTCTCGATCAACGTCATTTCCAAATCGGGGACGACGACCGAGCCGGCGATCGCCTTCCGCATTTTCCGCAAGCTGCTTGAGGAGAAATACGGCAAAGAGGAAGCGCGCCGCCGCATTTACGCGACGACGGACAGCAAGCGCGGCGCGCTTCGGACGCTCGCCAATGAGGAAGGGTACGAGACGTTTGTCATTCCGGATGACATCGGCGGCCGCTACTCGGTGCTGACGGCGGTCGGGTTGCTGCCGATTGCCGCAAGCGGCGCGGACATTAACGCCATGATGGAAGGAGCGGCCAAAGCGCGTGACGATTTCAGCTCCTCGGAGCTTGAGGAAAACGCCGCTTACCAATACGCCGCCATCCGCAACATTTTGTACAACAAAGGGAAAACGATCGAGCTGCTCGTCAACTACGAACCAGCGCTGCACTATTTCGCCGAATGGTGGAAGCAGCTGTTCGGCGAAAGCGAAGGGAAGGATCAAAAAGGCATTTACCCGGCTTCCGCTGATTTCTCGACCGATTTGCATTCGCTCGGCCAATACATTCAAGAAGGGCGCCGCGATTTGTTTGAAACAGTGTTGAAGCTGGAAGAACCGCGTCATGAGCTGATCATTGAAGCCGAAGAAAACGACCTCGACGGGCTGAACTATTTGGCGGGAAAAACGGTTGATTTCGTCAACACAAAAGCGTTCGAAGGGACGCTGCTCGCCCATACGGACGGCGGCGTGCCGAACTTGGTCATCACGTTGCCGAAGCTTGATGAATATACGTTCGGCTACCTTGTCTACTTCTTTGAAAAAGCATGCGCCATGAGCGGCTACTTGCTCGGGGTGAATCCATTTGACCAACCGGGAGTGGAAGCATACAAAAAGAATATGTTCGCCCTCCTCGGCAAACCAGGCTATGAGCAGTTGAAGGAAGAACTGGAGAAACGGTTGAAATAACAACGTGTTCCATCGCCAAGCCGCTGTTTTCTCGGGGGAGATGACTCGCGGCTCGACCCGAGTCGCGCCCAAAATGGCGGACGGAACGACGGAAAAAGCGCCTCTTCCCTTTTGCGGGGGAAGAGGTGTTTTGTTATACATGAACCGGGTCGTTCGGCCGCACAACGCCCGGGCGAGGGTTTATTGCTCCCTGCCGTTTTTCGCCAAGCGTCTGAAGCTGCCGCGGACAAATAATCCCCGCCGAACGGGAAACGATAAAAGAAAGGAGGGATTGTGCATGATTGAAATGCCATCGCGTTTGGAAGGAAAACAATTTCAACTGTACCATTTGGAAGAGCAATTAAAACCAATGGGATATACAATCGGCGGCGGGTGGGACTACGATCACGGCTATTTCGACTACAAAATCGCCGATGACGCGGGCTATCAGTTTTTGCGCGTGCCGTTTCGGGCGGTCGACGGGCAGCTTGATTCGCACGGAACGACGGTGGAGCTTGGGCGGCCGTTTTTGCTTGCGCATAAATACCAACGGGGCATCGATGATTTCGCCGATGTCGGCAACATCAGCGCCTCATTCAATCAGTTTGCCGAGCCGCAAGACCCGGATGCGACCGTACCCGAGCGATACATTTCCGTCGGAAAGGCGCTTGTCCAAGAACTGGAGCGCCGCCTGCTCGATTAAGGGGCAAGCGCGAACAGGCGGTCGCTTGGTTGAATCGGGCGGTCCGGTGCAACGGAAATCGCTCCGTGATCTCCATGGATGACGCCAAGCAGCGTCACGTTTTGCTTGAGCAGCTGCTGTTGAACGGCGGCGAATGGCTGGCCGATTTGCTGTTCGTCTGGCTCGAGAAGGCAGAGCGTCTGTCCGTCCAGGCGGTAAAGCGCCGTCTCCCACACGCTGGCGGCGCCCGGCGAGCGAAGGCTGGCGGCCATGGCGAAACTCGCCAGCAAGTTTGTCTGAATCACCTCATCCGCCCCGGCGCGGAAGGCGTTCTGGACGTTTCGGCCCGTTAGGATTTCCACGATGGCGTACACCGACGGGTTGAGGCTTTTGGCGGCAAGCAGCGTGACAATCGTATCTTTATCGGCTTCCGCTTCCGCTTTATGCGGATCGGCGGTGATGAGCAAAAAACGCGCTTCTTGAATATTGGCCTTCTCCAGCACCGCATCGTCGCTTGCCGTTCCTTTAATGAAATGAACCGGCGCGTTCAGAAGCGGGTGGGACGGAACAGTGGCGTCGATGAGAACGAAGCGCATGGAGGCGTCGTGCCGCGCGAGGCGGAGCAGCACCTCGCGCGCCCGCTCGTTCCAGCCGACGATCACCGCATGGCCGCGCTCTGTATACCGGAGCTGTCCGCTTGTAAAGGCGGTTTCCCGGGCGGCGGCCGCGGCGGAGACGGAAGCGAAATAAGCGGTGAGGATGCCGGTGCCAAGGATGATAAGCCCAATGGCCGCGAGTTTTCCGGCGACCGTTTTCGGGACGATGTCGCCGTAGCCGATTGTCGCCGACGTCACGATCGCCCACCACACGCCGTCGAACACCGTGCGGAACGTCTCTGGTTCAATGAAGCGCATCAGCGCGCCAAACAGCACGATCAACGCGCTTGCCGAGACAAACAGACGAAGCACGGGCGGCCAGCGCCAATACGATAACAGCACGTTCCTTGTTCTCATCGTCCACCCCTCTTTTGCTTTTGTCTTTTTTAGTGTGAGCCGTTTTTGCATAAACATTCCTGTTTTTTCCCATACTAGGAAACGGAACATCACAGAAAGGGGACAGTGGTCATGGATATGAACCGTGTCAAACAAATCGTTTCTTCCCCTGCCGATATCCCGGTATATTACAACGGCGTGTCGGTATGGATTGACGGGTATGATGAAGAAAAACAGACGGCGACCGTCCATTTGCGCGATGGCCGGCTTCATGAGCGCCGGGATGTGCCGGTTTCGGAATTGACGGAAGAGCGGGAGTGAAAAGGGGAGGCCGGCTGACAGTGCGGGAGCCTTCTTGCGTTTCCCGAGCGCGCTTGGTTCGAGTAAAGGAGTTTTCCGGCATGAAGCGTCCGGGCGGCCCGCAAGAAAACGGTTGTTGTTCGCCGTCTGTTTCGTGAACAAGACGGCTTTTCAGACGACAATCAGAGGGAGTCGGTGCAAGGACGTAGACATCGGATGAAACGTTGATGGAGCGAAAGACGGGGAAATCCGCCGCTTGCCGAACGACATGTCGGGCAAGCGGCTTCGTTTTGTCAGACAGCGGATTGGCGGCGCGTCCGGGCAACGCGCACCGTCAACAGCAAGGCGCAGGCGAAAAAGAGAATATCATCGATTCCGTAGACGAGATGATACCCTCCAGCGGCAAACAGCGCGCTGCCGATCATTGGTCCGAACGCCATGCCCATATAGCGGAAAAAGTTGTACACGCCGATCGCTGTCGAGCGGTTCGCTTGAAAAACGTTCGTCAGTACGGTCGTCTGCACTGGGAGCGAAAGGCCTAAAAACAAGCCGAACAAGGCGATGGCCAAAACAAGCAGCGAAAGCGATCGTTGGGCCGCGATCAAGAAAAAGAAAATGGACAGCACGGTCAAGTACGATGCCGCCAAGAGGATGCGCCGCTCCGGGAAGCGTCCTTGAAGGCGCCCGCCGAGGAAGCTGCCGATGACGATCATGGACGACATCGCCAAGTACACCGTCCCTTTTTCCTGCGCCGACAGACCGTACCGATCCGTCAAGATGCTGGGCAAAAAGACGAGAAAATTATACAGCGAGTAATATTGAACAAATCCAAGCAGAACGATCGACGACCCGGCACGGCGGCGGAGCACTGAAGCGAAGTCGGAGAGGCGAAACGGGGACGAAACGGCCGTTTCCGGTTTCGTTTCCTTCAGCAGCAGGAAATTGCCGGCACCAACTAAGCCGCCGACGGCCACAAGCGCCAAAAAGACGGTGCGAAATGGAAAATGCTCTGCCAAAAAGCCGCCGACGATCGGCCCGACGACAGGGCCAAGTGAGACCATCATTTGAAACGTCCCCATCGCCCGCCCGCGCTCTTTGCCGGTGAACAAGTCGCCGATGACCGTGGCGGCGACGACCGACCCGGCTGCGATGCCAACGGCTTGCAAGGCGCGGAAAAACAAGAGCGCATAAATGGATGTTGAGAAAAAACAGCCGAGCGAAGCGGCGATGTAGATGACGATGCCGCCAAGCAGCACCGTCCTCCGTCCTTTCCGGTCGGTGAGCGGGCCATAGACGATTTGCATCATCGCCAGGAAGAAAGTGGAAATGGAAATCGTCAAGTTGATCAAAAACGAAGAAGTCGCAAACGCCTCCCGCACTTCTGGTAAAATAGGAGTGTAAATCGTTTGCGTAAACGGGCCGAGAAACGCGGCGAGCGACACAAGATAGACGACAAGCTGGCGTTTCATCTCTTTCCCCTTTCTTTGTTTGTACATATGTATCATTATACTCTCGCTTTTTTCACTGATGGAAATAAAATGACTGTTTGCAAAAGGGGAGATGGAAAGATGGAATCATGTTTGATCCGCGATGCGGCCGCGGCGGATTTGCCGCACATCGTCCGCATTTATAATGAAACGATCCCAAGCCGGATGGTGACGGCGGACTTGGAGCCGGTGTCGGTCGAAAGCCGGCGGGCGTGGTTTGAGGCCCATGACCCGCACAATCGTCCGCTTTGGGTCGTCGAGGACGACGGCGCGGTTTGCGCCTGGCTCAGCTTTCAGTCGTTTTACGGCCGCCCGGCGTACCGCCATACGGCGGAGGTAAGCATTTATATCGCCGAAACGCACCGCGGCCGGGGGCTTGGGACGAAGCTGCTCGAGCGGGCGGTCGAACGGGCGCCCGAACTTGGGATCAAGACGCTGCTCGGCTTTATTTTTGCGCATAATGAACCAAGTTTGCGGCTTTTCTCCCGCTTCGGATTTGAACGATGGGGATATTTTCCGCGCGTGGCGGAATTGGACGGCGTGGAACGCGATTTGGTCATTGTCGGCAAACGGCTTGTATAGAATGGGGGGAGGCGGGGAAGTCATAAGTAATGAGGATGAACGGAAAGAGGGAAGGATATGAACGTCATGCCGATTCGGCTGTTTACGATCCAAGATGGGGAAGGATTTGTCGCTGACGCGTTTCAATGCCCGGTGACCGGCAATTTGATTTACAAATCGTCTGGCACGCCGTCCGTTGTCGCATATGCAGACTTGACCGACGAACAAATCATGCGCCTTGAGAAATACGGATTTCGGCGGCTCGGCGAGTCGCCGGCGCGGATGGAAAGCGGCCCGGACGGCATTGAAGAGCTGCTGCCGAGGCAATGAGGGAGAAAGAAAACGAGGTGAAAACGTTGAAGAAAAGGCCTGCCCGCTGGGGACAGGCTTTTTCTTTTCCCCAGAAGGCCGGCGAAACCCAACGGATTCGCTCGATCCGTTCGTGAGAAAGCTCAAGGGATGAAACTGCGGCGCTGCAAGGTTTTTTCAATTTGAAAAACATTGTTGCAAAGCCTGATATTCGTTCCATCACCGGCCGTTGATCATGTCAACCGGCGGATGAGCCAATAGAGCGCGGCGGCCGCCGCTAGGCCAAGCAGCGTATAAAGAACCGGACGGCCGGATCGTTCGAGCGGCGTTTTGTTCTCCAAAGCTGGCGGGTGATCGGTCTTGGCCGTCTTTTCCTTCGTCTGCGGCCGCGTTTCCGTCCCTGCCCCCTCCCTCTCTCCAGCGGCACGCTTGCCGTACATGCCCGCTCCGGTTCGTTTCGCCTCCTCGTACGCCTTGCGGACGCGCGCTTCGTATTTGTAATCGCCATAGTCATAAAAGTCTTCGACAAGTCCGGCTTTGGAGAGGTCTTCTTGCAGCAGGCGCTTGCCGACCCACACCCAGGCGAGCAGCCGCTGGTATTTGTCAAACAGCGCGTCTCCGTCGGTCTCAAGCAAAATGTTCCCTTGATGCAAGCGGGAACATGTAAACCGGCTTGCTTCTTTCCCATACGGTTCGACTTGGATCGTGCTCTCCGGCGTATCAATGAACAAAAACCTCGTCGTGTATACATGGCCGTTGACGCGGAATTTCGCCGTATCGCCGTCGATGCACTCGACCAATTCAGCCGGGTAGGTGCGGCCAAGGCGCAACGTAGAACGATCTTCTTTCTTCCCCAGTGTATGGCCGTCCAGGTCGATTCGCTCTGGGGTGAGATGCCGCTTGCATCGTTCATTGCCGTTGTATGTTTGAATAAGCTGGACAAGCTCTTGTTTCGTTTTCGCCTGCTTCGCCAGCGCAGTCGGCTCATGGAGCAAATACACGCAGTCGCTGCCGCGGAAGTGCCCGCCCAACTCATCAAGCTCGCCAGGGTGGGCAAAAGCGGAAATCGGGAACATCAACAGGAAACAAAACAAGAATATGACCATTCGTTTCAAAAACGATCCCTCCACTCGAAAAGCATTTCTTCCTCTTGAACAAAAACCGGATGTCCGCAATGGATGGGTTTCAGCACACGATCGCACATGTTATGCCGGTTTTTTCCGTTTTTCAGCGAAAAATCAAGCCAATATGGCCGTTATCGCGCTGTTAGGCGGTTTGCGTTCGTTCACGATAAAGTTTATCAAAAAAGTGGAACGATGAGGAAACATCTCGTCTGAGGGGGAGAGGATGACATGTCCAACTTGCTTTTCGATGATCAACCGTTGGTCATTTTGCCGCAACTCGCTTTGGCGATCGGGTTGAACGAAAGCATCGTTGTTCAGCAGCTGCATTATTGGCTCAAGAAAAGCGAAAACGTCCATGACGGCTATAAGTGGGTGTACAACACGTATGCAGACTGGCAGCGACAATTCCCGTTCTGGTCGGAAAGCACGATTCGCCGGATCATTCTTAAACTGGAAAAAATGGGGATCATCGTCGCGGCGAATTTCAACCGCTCCAAGATCGATAAAACGAAATGGTATCGGATCGACTATGACAAACTGGCTGAAATAACGAAAGAAATATCAGAAATGTCGGACGGACAACATGGGCAGGCGGCAGATGATGGCGTGATGACCGCGCACAATGGTGTTTCGATCGTTCAAGGTGCGGTTTCGTTCACTCAAAACGGGGTTTCGTTCGTTCACGATGAGGGTTTGACGACGCACGATGGGGATTCGATTGTGCAAGATGGCATCTCGGCCGTTCAAGGCGGCGCTTCTGTGGTTCAAGGGGGGATGTTGACGGCTCAAGATGGCATTTTGACGGTTCAAAATAGGGTTTTGCCCACTGAAGATGGGGGGTCGATGAGGCAAAGCAGCGTTTCGACGATTCAACAAGATCAGATTTCGGCCGTTTACGATGGCGTTTCGATCGGCCAAAATGAGCAGACGATGGGCGAAACAGTCCGTCCATTTGCGCAAAATGAACCATCCAGCTGGTCAAACTGGGCGGTCGAGGTGCTCAATTTGACAAGACCAATACCAGAGACGACAACAGAGATGACATCAGAGATCAAAAGAGAAGACGAAGAAGACGCGCGCGTGCGCACATACAAGGAGATCGTTCGCTTCTGTGAGGAAAACGGGTTTGGCGTGATCGGCGATTATTTGCGGGAAAAGATCAATGCATGGGTGGACGATGCGTCCGAGGAATTGGTGTTGGAAGCATTGAAAATCGCGGTGGAAAACGGCGCCAAACGGTGGGTGTACGTGGAAACGATTTTGCGCGACTGGACGGAAAAAGGGTATCGCACCGTGGACGAAGTGCGCGCCGCGCGGTTGGCGTTTCGAAAAGAGCGGATGAAGCAACGATCCGCCCCGCCTTCATCCGATGGCGGCAGAACGATGCGGAAACCGATCCGCACCGAGATCGTGCCGGATTGGCTGAAGATGGATTACAGCCAGCCGGAAGACGACGACTTTGACATCGAGCAGGCGCGCCGTGAGTTGGAGGAACGTCTGAAAAAATACAAAACCAACCCGGACGGATGAAGCCGAAGGGCGTAAGAGTCCGAGGAGTCTCATCTCATGACGGGACGTGAACCGAGCGATTTCTTGTGTGCCCCACGATTTGAGGTTCAGTCAGGTCGTTCACTGGTGCTGGCGCCCCTTCACGTTTAGATGGTGGGAGGCTTCTTTTGGGAATTTGTTCACAGGGGGATGGCTCATCGCCATCTCCCGAAACGAAAATAAAAAACCCTTGCACGGCAAGGGTTGGGCAAATGGAGCATACCGGGCTCGAACCGGTGACCTTCGCGCTGCCAGCACGACGCTCTCCCACGCTTGTCAGTTACACTGCCCAAAATCCTTGAAAAACAGCTTCGTGTTTTATTCAAGTAAAAGTATAGCAAATAGCGTTTATTATGTGAATATGACAGTCAATCCAAGAAATGATTTTTATAAAAGGATGGGGTAAAATGACGGATGGGTGTGCATTTTGTAGTTGATATTTTTATGTTTTTTATGATAATATAAGTAGTGTCCGTAATGAAAAGTGTCATAAGAATGGGGCATTAGTTCAGTGGGAGAACGCTTCGCTGGCAGCGAAGAGGTCATCGGTTCGAATCCGATATGCTCCATATACATACTAGCAAAAGCGACAGTGATGTCGCTTTTTTTTATTTTTTCACTTCGTTGTTAACGTATAATGTTGATTTTTAATTAACGGGCAGGAATGTGGAAGAAGGACATTGTATAAATATAGTGGAATTTATTAGTAAGTTTGGGAGGGGGACAATTCATGGAGTTTTTTAAAAATATTAAGTGGTTTTTTGAAGAAATGCATGAGGCAAATAAAGAATTTGTGTCTGGTGTAAGACAAGTAGCGAAGGAATCTAGAACAGGCATGAAAGATATTGTAAAAGAACATAATCCTACTATGGGTAAAGCGATTGAAGGAGCAGACAGACTTTCTCAAGCTATTGGTAACGTTATAAAGTCCAATCCTATTATCTTCGAACCAAAAAATACAATAGTGCCCGATATGAAATCTATACTTCGAGAATCAAAAGAATGGAAAGAATTAAAAAGAGATTCTGAGTTAGAGTTGGCTGATCACTTAATAGCTAAACGAATAGAGTATGGAATAGGCTATACTCATCATGGTCTGTATATTGGTAACAATCAGGTAATTCATTATTCAGAAGGTGAAGTAAGGATAGATAGCTTAGAAGATTTTAAAAAAGATTGTGAAATCAGAATTATTGATAGCGTGGCTACCTACTCTAAAGAAGAGATTATCAGTAGAGCATTTTCTAGGTTGGGTGAAAAAAGATATAATTTGGTTTTTAATAATTGTGAACATTTTGTAAACTGGTGCAGAAGTGGTGGTAAGATGACGGACAGTATATAAGGAATTTTTTGTTCAAAATAGAGCTTGGATGATACTGCATAATAAGATTAGGTGAAAGCCATTCTTTCGGGGATGGTTTTTATTTTATGTTTTAGGGGAGTGTGAGATAAAAAAGAAAAAAGGAGTTAAGTATTTTTAGAAGGTAATTTATTCGTCATAAATTTTAAAAATACTAGAAAAATATCACATTTAAGAAATATTTATTAACCTACTTCTTATTTACTGCTAAACGAAGCTATTATAAAGCAAATGAGTGATTCCGTTGCTGAAGAGTATGGTGTTTTAGAGAAATTAGAAAGTTATATGGATGATGCGATTGATCATGCACTTAACTAACTTTTAAGGGATGGATTTGAACGAAATAAGAGAGATTATCTCGGATAGTTAAGTAGTCATAAATTTAATAAACGTCTAGAAACAACTGAATTTTAAGAGTTGAATGGAAACCTAATTCATAATAATTACAACCGATTATGCGTGGTTGATTTTTAATAAGAGAGGAGGCGGTTCACCTTGAAGCCAAATCAAAAAGACTCAGTTGTTTCTACAAACACTCAGGTTCACATGACATCAGTTTATACGAGGAATAAGGGTACAAATAAGAGTGTAAAACGATCGTTTAGTCTTGTGATAAGTAATTTATTAATCAGCACTGTATTAATGGGAGCGTTAGGCATCTCAGGGGGTACGGTTGAGGCGGCTTCGTCTACTCAAACACCAACGCAAGTAGTGCAGGTGACTCAAAAATATCAAGATGATGCAACACTTTTAGCAAATGTAAACTTAGCGTTAGATGTTTTAAAGAAAAATGGTTTGACTTTGGCAACATTATCATTGTTACATTCTAGTTTGAAGGATATAGAGAATAAGATAAATGCAAATCAGTTTACTTCAACCAATAATTTATATAAAACACTTGTATTAGCAGAATCAACATTATCTGGACTTTCGTATAATATTACGTTGGATGTTGGGAATGAATTTGTAGAATCGCTTACGGTTGTAAAGAGGTTAACACCGATATCGGTGTATATAGACGGGATACCGCAGTTTTATAAACAACAGCCGATAGAGCAAAACGGCATAGTATTCGTTCCACTTAGAGATATTTATGAAAAGTTAGGGGCGAAAGTAACATCTGACACAAAGACGAACACGGTAATCATAACTAAAGGGAATACAGTGATTAAATTACCGAGAGGGAAAGATTTTGCATATGTAAATGGGAAGTCGGTAAAGTTATCGGCAAAGATGTTTATAAAGAACGGGGTAACAATGATACCAGTTGATTTCTTGAAGGTATCGTTAGGTTCTTCGGTAGAGTGGTTATCTGTACCGAAGGTAGTGGTGATCACGAGTAAAGCGCAGACGGTGAACGGGATAAAGGTATTGTACGGTGGTCACACATATGCTAGTAGGAATCAAAAAGAGTATGATACAGTGATGAAAATAGTAAGAGAGCATATATCAAAGGAATACGACAAGCTTGTTTTTGGCGAATCGAGGAACAAGTATTATTTAGAGTATTTAGATGGAGCTAGATTTAATGGTGACAAGAGAGACCGTTCAGAGCGAAATGTAGGATTGTATTTAGCACAAGGCAGTATAGGAGATTTAGTTAGTGCAGGTGTAAGTAAAGAAGGGGTAATCAGGGCATGGAAGACTGGATTTTTAGCAGGTACATTAGCAAGTGGTACAGTTGACCCAGGCGATGGGAAACCTCGTTCAGCCTATGACAATTTAGTTCGCAGAGTAAGTGATTGTGATGCAGATGCGCAAGTATATTCGGCAGTATGGGATGCGATGGGATATAACACATTAATTATTGCAGGTTCAGGTCATGCAGATATGTTAGTACAGATTGAGGGACATTGGTTCAAACCGGGCGCAGGTTCTTTCATGCGTGTAGACCTCAATAGTTCTTTAAAGAAAGGTGCTAAGATAATTTTTCAATCCACATATGGTCAAATAAAGTAAAGTAATCCAAGCATGAGGTTCGATGCATCAAAACATCGAACCTCATATTTTTTATATTTTTCAAGACATGGGTTCGATTTTAAGACTAGTTTGGGCATCTAGTTTATTTATATACGAGTACACACTAATGAATAAAAGGGAGTGAAGAACAATTATCAGTTTTACAAGCAATACAAAAAAGTTAGGAGGGATAAAAATGTTAAAAGTATCGAGTTCAGTTTTAGCATTATCATTAATATTTTCATCGGTTTCGACAGTGGCTTTAGCGAATAGCGATTCGGTTGTTACGGTGCAAGAAAACCAAGCAACTGAGCAACAGCGAACAGAGTCAGTGACAGTTGAATCTTCAGGAGTATCGACAACATCGGAAGTAAATAATCAGATTATATCGGATCAGTCAGCATCTAATGGTTTAGAAGGGGGACAGGATGCAGTTAATTCTCAAGAAGGAAATCAGCAAGTCACACCTCAGAAAGAAAATCAGCAGCCTCAACCAGAGGATCAACAAGTTACACCTCAACAAGAGAATCAACAATCTCAACCAGAAAATCAGCAAGTTACTTCTCAACCAAAGGATGAACAAGTTAAAGATCAAGTAGTAACGGACAAGTCAGGAAGAGTTGTAAAAGATGGGCTGTATGTAGACATTTACTACACACCAGAGCAATCTGAGAGCACATATATTCCAGAGTTCACATTAGAGCTTTGGTCTGTAAAGGAGAATAAATTAATTGGTACAGCGATAGCCAACAGTAAGAATTATGATCGTGAGTCAGGTGTATATCACTTAATGTTTAATCATAGGGGTTACAAATTAGGCGATGAGTTCGCTTTGATTCCTCGCAAGGCAGATAAGGTATTTAAGTACATCGAGTTTGTTGATGAAAAAGCATACAATGTGAAACCAAACACGTATTATAAATTCGGCATTAAGACTTTTGATTATTATGAAGGGGAGGAAGGTAAAGAGGTAGCAATAAGAGATTTAACTGGTACAAAATTAAGTCCAATTGGAGGAGCTCTTTACACCGACAATAATAAAGTAGGTTTAGCGTTAGTGGATGAGTCAGGCGCACCACTTAAGAAGTTTCATATTGAGATTAAGTTATCTGATAAGAAAGGGAGTTTGTCTTTAGTATCTGATGATAAAGGAATGGTGTGGGTTGACAGAGATAAATTAACACCGAAATTTTTGGTGTCATCGGAAGACAGAGTAGTAAGGGGCGGTATAAATGGTAAAGCGTTAATCGAGTTGCCTGTATCGGCAGTGACTGGTGGGCAGACTGGAGTATTAACGTATTCGGTAGTATTTGAGCATAAAAAAGAGCTTGGGGTAATTGATCTTAAACCAGAAGTGTCAGGCAACACGGATTTAAGCAAATCGTGGGCAGAAGCAGATATTAAATTAACAAATGGGAAAACAGTGATCACACAAACGGTAAATTTGAACACGCAAAAGATTTATGGTATTCCAGATGGGACATATAAAGTAGAAGTTGTTAAATCCAAATATGCAAATGTGAAATTAAGGACTTCAACAGTTACAGTAAAGGGCGGTACGGCATCTTTAGGTATAGTATTTTCACCTAAATATGTCTTAGAGGTTGATAAAGACGGTAAAGACTACAACTTTAGTGTAATCAATGTAGATAAAATCTCGAAAAAAGCATACAAGGGTAAAAGCAGTCAAGTTTTTGCGGTAGCACCCGGTGAATCGTATATGTTAAAGGATAATGACACTGGGAAAATAACGACAGTAGCGATTGATCTAAAGTCTTTTAAGACAAAGGTTGTATTAGGTGTAGGAGTTGTGTTTGGGGGTTCTGTATCAACACCTCATACAGGAGATGATATTTATATCATGTTAGTGTTATTCATTCTATCGCTAATCGGGGCTATTGGCAGTTATGTGTTTTACAGGAAAAATGGTAAAATTTCCGCACCTAAAACAAAGTTGATGAGTATTTTATTAGTTGGTGCATTATTAACATCGATTTTTTCATCTTTTGCACCATTGAGTGTAGTAGCATCGGACACTAATATCGGAGGAACACCACCTGCGAAGGGTGGAGCGACAAGTGGTACACCTGCTGGAACATTCCAGACATCGGATCGAGTAGCAGTAGTACAAGTAGGTTTTATTCCAAATAAGTTAAAGGCTAATGGTGTAGGGATATTGAATTCTGAATCGAGTAAGCAAGACCTTCAAGATCCATTCAAATTCAACTATGATCATTTGTTATTCTACATGGCACCAAACAAGGTATCAGATGGATTATTCAGAAAGACGGGTTCAGGTGTAATAACATTTGAGAATAAAGGTTCAAGTAGCAGAGTTAAGACATTATATGGTAAAAACCCTTTATATAAAGGCAGTACAGGTGGTCAAAGTCGTGAAGAGTTAATGAAAAGGACTTTATCTTATGCAGATGTATCAAAAAACAGCGACAACGCATTTGTAAGTATTGTAGGTAATGCTTTATACAATATCGACCCTAAAAATCCGAACAGAACGTTAGCAGGACCAGGAATTGTAGGAGAGTCTTTCAGGGATATGTTAGAATGGTATGTTTTATCTATGGAGGGGTACGATAATGACGCATATGCTAAAGCAGCGTCAGATATGTTTAATGGTTATTTAGAGTTAATTAAAGCCAGAGGAATCTTAAAAGGTGAGCAGTATGATAAGTTTGAGCGTATGATGCGCGAAGCATACAGAAATAAAGAGGTAGTATTCTTTGCTCAAACATTAGTAGGGATCAGTGTAAAAGATAATGAGAGTCCGTTATCAAGGGATTATGCATTTATGTCGATTCATGATGCGACAGATTGGTATTTATGGGTTAGAAAAAAGGCTAGACCTACCGATAGCAAATTAAAGAAGTTATCAGCAAATAGAGAAGCAGAAGCTGTAACAAAAGGTGGAGCCAGTACGGAGGCAGATGGACTAAGGTCACCGTATAAAGAGAATGGTAATATACCGTTTACGTTCAGAACGTATGCTAGAGATAATTATGCGAGAACGTTAAAACCAATGAGTAAAAACGTACCGTTAACAGCAGATGTATCGAAGAACCCATTTGGTGGTTGGGGGTACCAACCTTGGGGTTATATTTATCTTGAAGACCACACTAAAGCACCGAAAATAGACGTGATGTTAGATGTATCGATAGTAGATAAAACAGGCGCAAGAAAAGGTGGTTTCCGGACACCAGTAAAAGGTTGGTCAGAGAGTGATAATAAGTTTCTAGGTAAATTAACTTCTGAGGATTCCAAAATAATTAAAGGTGGTATGACATTTGTTTATAACGGTAAGACATATCAAATTCTTCAAGAAGAAAAAGCAAAATTCACGTTAGTAGATAAACGTGACAATGAAAATATCAATAAATCTACTTTAACAAAGTCATCTAAAGGTGAAGATGGATACATCTCATTGAATAATCCAAACACTTGGGAAATCATGCTTGGTTGGGACACACCAGAACCAGTTTATCTACACACATATCTTGGTGGAGATGGTGATAATATCTCATCAGTAGAGAACAAATACGAAGGTGTTAAAGAGAAAGGTAAAGATGTATTTTCAAATGCGCGATTAACGCTATATGTAAAAGCAGTTGAAGATACAAACGTATCGGCATCGAGTCATGATGTACCAGAGTGGAGATTATCGAAGTATTTCGAGGATATTTCGAAAAATAGTGTAGCAAAAGCGATTTTCTCATTAACGTTACCTTCTGAGACGTTTATAAATCCCGTTTTATCTCCTACTGGTGATGTAAACTTTAGTTTAATTGATCCAGATTTAAGCAATGTGAAATGGGCTTACAGCAAGGCAAAATTATTTAATGACACAACAATTAAATATTTATCGGCTTATGACACGGTGGCAGCATTTAATTTAGCAGGTGATTTATTAGCAGTAAAAGATAACAGTTCCGTTGGCAATGTAAAATTAGCATCTTGGGTAAATCCGTATAGTTTATTTGATGGTCGGATTGGTGTAACAGATAAAGGTGTAGCAGAAAACAAACCATCGGTAGTGAAGAATTATATGTTTAAATATGGGGTAAGAAGCCCTTATGCATCTTATGGTTATAGCGAGACACGTTATAGATGGGTGCCACCTACTTACGATAAGGATGGCAAATTAATTTCATCAGGTTATTATGTTCCTTATACGTGGAGTGGACAAGCAACAAGTAGTGCAAAGACAGCTGATTATGATGTGACAGTTAATTTCAGAAGACACATTCCGAAAGCTAATCAAGCACCTAAAAAGTTTAAAGATGTTGTAACTTCAGTGAATGGTAAATATACGGAAGTGAAACAAGATAAGCAAGTACTAAACATCAATCCAGAGATTCCGATGGTATATGATGATGTTAACGGGAACACATCAGTAGCATTTGTAGCAGGAGATAAAATGAGACAAGTGCAACCAGTTCACTACAATGTAGCACAATTCGTGAATGTAGACATCAAGCCTTCTGTAACCGGCATGTCGGTAGCAACAGATGCGAATGCAAAAGCTCTTGCAAGTAGATTAGGAGCTAATGGTAAGGGTGTCCTTTATAAAGGTTCAGCAATCGCTACAAACTTCCAAACAAAAGGTCAGTTAGAGTTAAAAACATTTGCATTAGATATCGGGGCAACATCGCTCAAAAACGCATGGAATCCGTCAACAACTTATTCGACTGATAAGATAAACGAAGAGTTCTTGAGTCGTTATGCAACGAAGAAATCGGATGGAACTTGGGAAGTAACACTCAATGCAGAAGGTAAGTTAAAAATCAACGGTGTTGAGTATGGTGGTAAGAAAAAAGCGATTAAGTTGAAACAGAAATCCCGTAATGTTGTAGAGCACACATTGCTTGTTCGAGGGGGTAAATTGGTAGCAGTTGACGGTAATTATGATTTAAACAGCTTGCCACAAGGTTTAAAAGAGGCACTAGCGAAAATGCATATTTCAACACCAGTCGGTCAAAACATTTTCAACACATTTGAAAATGGTACAGGTGCTAAATTAACGGAGCAAAAAGTGGCAGATTTGATAAACGCAGTTCGTGGCACGAATGATCTTGCAACTGGTAAGGGATGGTATGCGGAGGACACTACAATCCTCGTAGTAAGAGAATACACTAACTCGTTCGAGTTGCCTTCATATTTATACACTGATAAAGTTCCTATGCAGGTTCCTAATTTAGAAACACCGATCAATAAAAACGAGTTCTTTAGCAAAGGATACATCGGTTACACGAAATTAACATTTAGATTAGTAGATTCGTTCATGGAATACGATTCATCTCAAGTTAAACCTTTTGGCGGAAAGCATGAGAAGTCTTTCGTAGTAGGTAACGTGAGTGTGCTTGACACATTTCAGTAATCAGTTTTAATAGTTGAAAAAATTACCTTTGATAGCTCGAGAATATAGTGTATATAGCGAATTTCATTGTTGATGCTATAAGTCATGCAATGCACTAGCTTGTTAAAAGTACCATAATTAAAGTTATGAAAAGATGCCGAAAAACGGCATCTTTTTTCTTTATTAACTAATTATTCAGAGTTAAAGTAGAACGGAATAAATTTAATAATCTAATGGAACGAGGTGGTAAAATGGCTAAATTATCGAGGGAAGTGTTAATAAAGCGTTTCCCTTGGGCAGCAGAGGTAGTTCCCGAAGTGGATGAGGGTGAGGGATATTTCTATGATTTAGACCCTTGGGATTTTAGTCAAGAACAGTTTAAGTTACTGGAACAGATGTTTGAAGAGATTGAGAATTGGTTCAAACAGCGTGATTTGCCTGTAGATGTGGTAGTGTATAGAGTAGCGAATGTACTTGACAGTATTCATGTTGAGTTGTTTTCTAACGTATCAGAAGTTCATACGATAGTAAAGAAGTACAAGCAGTTTTCACGGGATTTAATAGAATAAATTTTTTGGGAGGAGGTGACGATAAAAACGTCACCTCTTTTTGTTTGGTAAATATTTTACCGGCTCTAGGAAATAAAACGAGTAATTTTAAGTTCCTTATTTAATGAAAGGGTATTTGGGACATAAAAAAACCTGTTCCTGATAAAT
The DNA here is from genome assembly GCF_000691465.1 of Geobacillus sp. CAMR5420. Classification (NCBI taxonomy): domain Bacteria; kingdom Bacillati; phylum Bacillota; class Bacilli; order Caryophanales; family Anoxybacillaceae; genus Geobacillus; species Geobacillus sp. CAMR5420. The sequence goes on along the minus strand of NZ_JHUS01000062.1, from coordinate 25,686 downwards.
TTTTAAAGGTTTAAAACAAATTTTAAAATTTTCATCACAAGTTCATATGAACCCTCATAAGTCATTTTAAAAATCTCTACATAAGACCAGAGAAAAAATAAATTTAACAGTTGTACTTCGAGCGAAAACATAATAAGTAGAGAAAGTCTGTTCAAAAACGATACCAAACCAAACAACAGAACAATCAATCAAAAACACAAACTCAAATCAATTCGAGCAATCTTGAACTCAGGTCAATTTGAGCATTTTGTGTTTGTGTTAAGTTTCGTTCACACATGAGTGCGAAACTCTCATGTGTGTTTTATTCGCACATTTTTCAACCCAAGTCATTTCGAGCGATTACTCGACAACGACCATTTTGAGCACATTTCCGCATCGAGCAACTTCATTAAATCCCAAATAACACATCAATTCGCTCAATCCCAGACAATAGGTTCAAACCGAGCAAACCGCGCACCCTATCCATTCAAATTGTCAGATGATTAATCAATGGCATTGAGATGAGGTCATTTTAAAAGTCAGTCACAGGACTATAACTGAAGCGAAGGGTATAGAAAATTGAAATGCAAGACAAAGAAAACAGAATGCAATACATAGCAAAATGGTGCAAGGCATAGAAAAAATTTTTTAACATATTTTCATTTTCCTCTATGAGTTGGAACGAGATTGAAGACTTGTTTCAAGAGATTCCTGATAAGTGTACTAAATCATTTTAAACAGGAGGAAGATGAAATGAAAAATATGGAAATTAAATCGGAACAAAGCAAAGAATTAATCTTACCACAGAATGATAAATCAGAAAAGGTAGCAGATTTTGTAAATCAGAATTGGAAGTTAGAGTTATTATGGGGGTGGAATTCAGAAGACGGTTGTTATCATTATGCGGTAAGATTCACAAGCAAGGCAAAGAACCCGAAGAACATCGTGCAATCGGTAGTGATCATGAAAGAAGATTTAGAGGACAAAAGATTGATGCATGAAAACTTGCGGAAGCTTGGGCGTATTGGGAAGATCGAGCAGCGTTATTTAGCGGCGATCAGTTCATTTATATCAGATGTAATTACTAAAGATGGGGTACCGATTGAGGAGGTGGAGGATATGTATGATTTTAAGAAAGCAGAGAGTCCGTTACCGCATTGGATTAATTTAGACGAGATTATATCAAAGATTGAGAGGGAAATAGAAAATAATGCATGGAGATTCCCTCTTAAGACGAGTAATGAATTTAGTAAAGAGGACAGTCACGGGGCAATATTAGACCATAAGAAACAATATAAAGGTTACAAACATCCTGTAGCGATTCAGGCGAGTGTTTTAAGGCAATGGATAAAAGAATGGGTAGGTGTGAGAGCTGATCGGTTATATAGAGAAATCCTTGAGGAGCTTATAAAGAGAGGTGTAATCGAGGGAAATATAGAAGACCGGAGATTAAGTAAGAACATTACAGTAGCAGAAAATGTAGAAATTTCGGCATATCAGTTCAATTTCCTGCCTAGGGGGTAAATGACATGGTTCTTTACGGTAGAAAAATAGTAGATCCCCTCCCTACATTGGGAGGGAAATCTCAAATCATTGATCGTATTTGCAGAATTATTGAATTTGCACATGAAGAGTTTGGGATAGTCGGCATTAGTGATCTTTTTGCAGGTGGAAACAGATTATTTTTGCACCTAGACATTGTTAAAGAGTTAGAGTTCAAGATTGCAAATGAGATAGATTTAGGTGTAGTAAACTTCTTTCGTTGTTTGCAGAATGCGTACACGATAGACGAGTTAATCAATCACATAGTGATATTGGCAGATGAGTATAATGATGAGGATTTGTTTAACATGGCGAATGACGAGAGAAGAGATAAGAACACGGATTTTATCCGTTCAGGTGCATTGACGTATATCGTGGCGAAGTACAGTAGGGCAGCAGACAGGCAGACGTTTTGTAAAGAAAAAGCAGATAGGGGTATTCCGATCAAGTCTTTGGAGAAGTTCTATTTTTTAGACGAGGTCTACAGTGAAGTACAGTTGATTTGTGGAGATTATCAGGTACCCTTCAACATGTATAAGGATCGATCAGATGTGTTAGTGTATCTAGATCCTCCATATATCACGACAGATGAAAAAGGTGAAGGAAAAAAGACAAGAAGGAGAAAAAAGATGAAAGAGCCAGAAGAGCCAAAAGAGACAAAAGAAACGACAGGCTACATCGATAAATTCACGGTCGCTGACCATGAGAAGTTAGTTGATATGGTACTTACCACTAAGAACAAGGTTATTATAAGCGGTTATAAAAATGCTATCTATGAGCGACTTGAAGCGAATGGGTTCCATCGATATTTCATGGGTGAGGTACTTGTACCGAGTTCTGGCAAAGGTAAAAAGGAGAAGGAGTACATCTGGTGCAATTTCGAGGTATCTTCATATTTGGTAGAGGAGGAGTTCGTTGAATAGGTGTAGTGTGGGGGTACTGTGTAGAAGAACAGTGTCCCTTCTTTTGTTTGTCGAAATATGCAGATAATAGTCGACTTATGATAAAAAGGTAAGAGTAGAGGCGTTCAAACTAGTAAAAACAAGTAAAGCATCGTGTTTTTGTTGTGGGGGGTTCTGGAACAACTATGCCCAAGGGCGGAATTTAAAAACCTACGCACCACAAACTAGGTCGAAACATTTGATAACTGTTTTCTATAAAATATAAATATTGTTTGTTTATCAAGAAAATTGTAAAATTTATTACAAAAAATAGGATAAATGGCTCTTCACCAAAAGTTGTGCTTGATTTTTTCATAACATGCCCCACTTACGCTTGTGAGGAAAAATCAGTAAATCAATGATTTTTGCACATCCTTGTTCAGGAGAACGTATCGCTTGTCAAGTACATGTTGTGGTGATGAACCGGATAAATTGGAGGTGTGTAAATGAAAGCAACAGGTATTGTTCGTAAATTAGATCAGATTGGTCGTATTGTAATACCTATGGAATTACGTCGTACACTTGATATTAACATCAAAGATTCGTTGGAAATCTTTTTAGACGAAGATTGTATCGTTCTACAAAAATACAAACCAGACATGGCTTGCATGGTAACGGGAGAAGTATCTAATGACAATTTCAAGTTGGCAGACGGTAAAATCATTTTAAGTCGTGAGGGTGCAGAGAAATTGTTAAAAGAGATGGAGCAATTATTAGCATTGAATTAAATCCCTACCGTTTGGCAGGGACTTTTCTTTTATTCTTATTTCTGTATTCTAGTAGCGACAATGAGAGAAATTTGAGAGTAAAAGAAAGATAGATGCATCTTTCGGCTTTTTAATCAGTTTTAAGTCCAAGTTTTTTTTTCATTATTGCTTTCAAAAATCGCCTACAATCGTTTTTAGTCGTATTCCGGTATCAACCCCTTAAAATGAAAAAATCTCGTTCAAAAGCCCCCTTACAATCGCTTGTAGGGGTATTTTTATTTCAACTCTTTTAAAAAATAAATCCTCTCGTTCAAAAATCTCCCACAATCGCTTTTAAGTGTTTGGGGGCTATTCAACCCTTCGAATGAAATTTTCTCGCTCAAAATCGGTCAAAAAATGGCTCTCGTTTGGTTTAGGGGGTCGCCTTTAAAAGTCAGTATTATCAAGGGTTTTAAGGGGATAAAAAAAATTTCTATAAAATTAATAAAAACTTTTACAAAAGTATTGCCTACGTTTGTAACGTCATGCTATACTTCAAACAACGTATAGGTAATAAATACTAAATGAGTAAAAAATTACAAAAAGAATGGGGGTTGTTAGCAATGGCAAATTTCCTATCGGCAATGTTCTATTTCTTAACAGCGGTGTCAATATTCGTAGCAATACCGTTATTGCATACTTTTTTTGATTCAGATTCTTCGCGAGTATCGAGGATCGCATCGTGTATCAGCTTAATGGCGATGTGCAGTATGCTAATTGGGTTAGGAGCAGCAGTTGGACTTTAAAAGTGAGGGGGGGCATAACGATGGGCAAGCGAGTAGGTTATATCAGGGCTAAAAAGTATCAGGAGTTATTAAACTTTGAAGGTGTAGCGTTACCAGATAAATTGTATGTCGACTTGGTAGCACCGAATGGATTCACGGATTTAAAGCAGTATGAAAAGATGATGGGTCAATTAAGAAGTGGTGACACATTAGTCATCAGTAGTTTAGGTAATATTTGCAGTTCGTTATATGAGGTTTGTGAGTTTGTTAGGTCTTTAAGAAAGAAAGGTATTGAGTTGGAGATTTTAAATAAGACGTATGATGAAGAGTCATTTACTTCTAAAGAGGGGTTGGAGATTTTAGAAAAGGCACTGAAATTCAATGATAAGTTGGTAGAAGAGGAACGTTTTCGCAAATCGAAAAGAACAGGCAGACCTAGCAGTGGTTATCCAGAAGGATTTTATGAAATGTTCCTAAAGTATAAATCGGGTGAGAAGACAGTAAAAGAGATCGCAGAAGAGTTAGATATTCAGCCACATACGTTTTATAATTACGTGAAAATATTTGATTAAAGATTGGAGGTAGAGAGAAATGTTAACATTTTCGATAAACCCTACGAGCCAAGAGATGTTTGAGGTGATGTTAGAAGTAGGAACACCGACAACTAGTAGAGAGCGTGAATGGGCAGGTGTATTTTATCTTCGTCAATTAAATACTCGTAGGGGTAATTTACCTGAGGAAAACAGTTTAGGAGCCTTTGCTTACAGTTGTGAGCGTAATACAAAAATGATGTTATCTAGGAAAAAAGAAATCTGTTTACTGATTGGTGAAGAGGAATTTGAAAGTGGCTATAAAGGAATTAGTCTAGAGTATATAGCTGATGAAAAATTGGGTTTAGATGTTGATAGTTTAATAGACGATATAGACCTTGATATGGATAGAGCTGTAAGAGAGTTTGAAGAGTTAGAGGAATTAATTGCAATAGAAAAAGGTGTAAATATTCGCAATGTAATCAGGCAAGCGTTAATGAATAACAAAGCAGCTATAAACCGTTTAGCAAAACTGAAAGATGAGTTTAATTTTGGTGATTTATTAAAGGAAATTCTAGAAAATGAAACTTTAGTAAAGGCATTAGGTCTAAAAGATAAAATCAAAGAGATTGTAATGGTAATGTGGGAACAAGACCGTAAGTTATCCGAGCCACAGTTAGAAGTATTAATGGCTCACTACGAAAATCGTTGTTGGGCGTAGCACAAAAAACTTATAGGGGTGAATATAGTATGATATACAGAGTTTTTGATTTCCCGAACGGTACAGTATATGACTTATTTGTTTCGTTTACTGATGAAGAAGTAGAAAAACATTGGAAAAAGTGGGTTCCTATTGTTGATGAGGATAGTAATGATGTAGAGATAAAGCCTTATTGGGATGACAAGCAAATAGGAGCAGGTGTGATGCGTAAAAACAAGGTAAAGGTATTTGATGGCATCCATCATACTACATTAGACGAGTATAGCATCTTTGTGAATCGGAAAACGGGTGAAGTGTATCATTATAACAATAAAGTTTATAAATATGGGGTAAAGGGCGATAGAATCTTTTTAACAAAATATCTCACTGGTGAAGAGAAGATGGTTTATGACGGTAAGAGATTTTTAACATCTTCTAGAGATTGGTTAATGGAAAATAAGCAGACTTTAAGTGATAAATCTTGTAAAGGGATTTTATATCTTAAAAACAGTTTAAGATATAGAAAAATTGCTTATAAAAACCATCAAATTATAGCAGCGTTATATTTCGGGCAATATGCGATAGAGTTAGCTTTGGGTGAGTATTCTGATTATGAAATTAATCATAGAAATCTAGACAATGATGATAATCGACCTGAGAACTTAGAAATAGTACACAAGGATGAAAATAAAGAACATGCAACTATCTTTCGTAAGCTAATTAAGCAAAAGATTCAGGAGACTTTATCATCGCTTGGTGTAGGTCATTTAGCAAATAAAGCTAAAAAGGTAAAAGCTAGTTAAAGGTTAAGTAGACAAGAAGTGGTTGTGTAAAAGGTATTCTGATGGTTAAGTGTAAAAAGTAATTAGTTAAGGGAGTATATTATGGGTAAATTTAGTAATTGGGTAAATCGAGTAGCGGTGAACGCAAAGCGAGGTGCAGATCGGTAAATCTGGAACCTCGCTTTATTGTTTAGGGTTTGGATTAAAAATTTTGGCAGTTAAGGATCGGCAGTCGTATATTTTTATCTCGTTTAGAAAGTAAAAAGTGATTTTTTCGTAATAAAAGTTGCTTTGGTGTCATTAACGAGGTAACATATCAAACACTTTAAGGGAGGAGGGGTCGTCTTGGTAAAAATCTTTCAAACGGTTGGTATAAAAGAGTTAGGATGTTACGATTGGGATTTGGTAATATCGCTTGTAATTCGGAACTTCATGGGCAGGGAAGATTTTTTAGTGTTTAAAAGAACAGAAGGTGATTTGACAATAGTAGAAGATGGGAACGGAAGGTTGCTAATGGTGATAGAAAAGGTTTTGTTTGATGAAGTTGTTTGGGCGGTGTATGAAGAACAAGATGGTATGAAATACTATACGTTCATGTTGCCGAGTGAATATTGATGTTTAAAAGTACAGATTTTGTATGATAAAAAGTATAAATTTGGTTAATAACAAACGACTTTCAGTAAAAACACCACAAAGTGTAAATAAAAGTACGTGATAGCTCTACTGGTAAATAGTAAGCGATTCCCCTCGCTATGGGGGTACGGCTTTTTACTGGCAGAGTTATTTTTGTTTCAGGGACCGTGAGGCAGTCAAACGAATTATAAAAAGCCGGATATTTTTATAAAAAATCGAACAACCGAGCAGAATGTTTTATAACGGTTCAGACATTTTTATAAAAAATCGAACTGTGGGAGAGTAGGTTTTATAAAAAGGAAGAGATTTTTATAAAAAACCGAACTGGGAGAGAGTAAGTTTTATAAAAGGGAAGACATTTTTATAAAAAATTGAACAGTCGAGTGACAAGTTTTATAAAAGTGGAGAGATTTTTATAAAAACCAAACAAGGAGGGAACAAGTTTTATAAAAGAGGCGACATTTTTATAAAAAACCGAACAGGGAGGAGACAAATTTTATAAAACTCCAGACATTTTTATAAAACGATAGTGCGTCTATGTCACCGATAATCCTTCAAAAAGCGAGAGTTCCCCTAAAAATATAAAAAACCTCTATTATGCTAAATTATCCCCTTTTAATAGAAAATGCTTGAACAGTCTTTTGATTTTAGTGGATTTTCTCATCTATTCCAACTTTTCATAACCGTATGGAGTTGAGATGGAACGTAAACGTTTAAAAACGTTGATTTAGCTTTACTTAATCTGTTTTATAAGCACAAATACATAATTTCTTTCGATATTTAGGCTTGTATAAGACTGCGCTTAATTATTAGCAGCAGTCTTAAATATTCGATTAAAAAATAATTTGAATTTTGAATGGAGAAGGTTCGAATTTCAAGAGTATGCGGTGCAGATAAAATACAGTACTTAGGATTTAATTCTGAGGATTTTGTTGAGGAAAAGGTTTGGTCTATCTTTCATTTTTTCTTAAATTTGCTTATCACTAGGTTTACGGAATTTTTGCAGGAATAAAAACAAATCAAATCCGAAGAATAAGTCACTTATTTTTCCTAAATTCCATCAATTCCTATAAAAGAGGTGAAAAGAAGTATTATTTTAGTTGTTTTAATGGGATTAAATTATTTAGCTATTTAGAGTTTTGTAATTTGCTAAGAAAGGAGTTGGTGCAGATGATGATGTTATGGCAGAAATTAGGTGCAGCGTTAAAAAAGGTGCAAGGCAGGCTTAATTCGAGTGAATTAAGTGAAGAGGTAAGAGAACTAGAATTGAGCAAGCTAAAAGCGTTAACAGAAGTATTTTATTACATCGAAAATTATTTGCTCTGGCATGAGCCTAGCGATGATTTAACGAAGAAATACAATTTATGGGCAGGTAGGTTAAAGGAACCTTTAAACATGTCTAAAGATGCAGTAAGGGCTTCTAATAACAGGTTTAATGCTGAAATAGAAAGGAAAGTAGGAGAGAGCACTATTGATTCGATTGTAAATAGTAGTTCTCATGAGGAATTGAAAGGGGTAATGGAGCAGTTCCGTATCAGTTCTGGTCTTAGGAACATTAAAAGGTCATATTTAGTGGATTTGTTAGCATTTTGTACTCAAAAGCATGGAGGGCGTGCTTTCAGTTTAAGGAACCCAATGTATCTAATTGACATCTTATCAGATTTGACAGCAAAAGTAGATTTATCTCCAGAGGAGAAGTTTTTAATCTTTCAAGCGAACCATGATAGAACGAGTGCTAAATATGGGCAAGAAGACGAGGTAAAGAGGGTAATACTACGTGGGATTTTAGAGCATGATGACGAGGCATTTTCGACTACAAAAGAGGCATTTCGTTTATATAACAGCAGTCAGATTGAGTTCGATATAGTTCTTCTTGCTATTGAATCTGATTTAGAAACTTTGGATAAAAGTAGTGAAAGGAGAGAGGGGTAATGAAGACTTTAAAGATGATTGAAGAAGCTGTTAAGGTAACGCAATCTAACTTAAATAAAAACGACATTGATGAAGAGACAAGGGAGTTAGAATTGCGGAAATTGAATGCGTTAATGGAGATTGTAAGTTATGTAAAATCTCTTGCTTGGTTAAAGCAAAGTCAAGCAAAGGAGAAAATGCGTTTCTTAATTAAAACAAAATTTAATTATGAGAGGACAAAAAAAGAATTTAATATAAGTTCGATTAATGCAGTAGAGGTTTTTGTAAGTTACGCAAACAAGAAATTATTAGAGAAAATTGGAAAGGATACGGTTGATCTTATTTTGCGCGGGGAAGTAGATTCTGCGATGGCTCAGTTTAGGGCAAACACGGGACATGATCATCAGAATTTAGATTTCTTTATACCAGGGATTGCCAAGTTTCTGCCACATCCTGAAAAACACAAGTTCATGTTACTAGCAGAGTGTGAGGAGGAGTTAATCCTTTTGGGTAATTTATCTCATTTTATGGTCAGCAGCATGTTTGAAAAGGCAGACAAAACGAAATTAGCGCACTTGCTTTACATTTTAAATAGTGGAGATAAGAAGTATGAGGCGGAAAAAGAATTAATAACTAGATTTTTGAATGGTGAGTTTGCAGAGGTAGATGGTTATAAGCTATCTATCGAATCACAGGTAGCAAGAGTGTTCAAAGAATTAGATCAGCAGAATCTATTCATTTAACGGGTGGTGATACCGTATGTTCTTAAATACGATAGAGACGTATAGACCGCCTCAAGATATTCATGTTATCAGGGGTAATTTAAAACCTTTGAGCTTTGAAGAATTGATAAGCAAATCGAAGTCACCGTATAGAGAAGAAAATTGGGCATCTATTGCTTATTCTGTTGTTAGTTCGATACTTCGACCGTATCCAGATGAGCATTTAGGCAGAATAATTAAGTCTAGACTATCGATGGAAGAGTTATCATCTGTAACGGTCGGAGCTTTGTACTTTAAGACACAAGTTGGCAATCGTTTATGTTGCGAGTTGACAAGAGAGATAAGGTATTTTACTAAAGCAGGGTTACTTGGTGGTTTTGGCATCTTTGCAGTAAAGCTAATGAGAGAGGTAGATGAGGTTTCATTATTAAGGGTAATTGGTAGTTTAATGCAGATAAAGTTTTTGAGTGATGGGATAAGCAATCGAGCGTTAATAGCGTTAATAAATCCAAATGATAGGTGGAGTTTGGTTTTTGCAGAAGTAAACATGAACATAAAGTTACCATCGAGATACATGAAATCAGCCAACCTAAACATGTATTTCTTTGAGGAGCCAGATAAATTTTTTGACACGATTCTTCGTGGTGGATCAGTAGAAATTGTAGATCATAAATGTACTACAATACAAATCAGATTAGCTTATTAATGGATATGGACAAGTAAAAGAAAACAGGAGTTTAGGATACGGTTCTAGAGTATTTTTAGGTGTGTGGTTTATAAATCTGCAAAAATAAGAGGTAGCTGATCAGAAACAGGAAGTAACAGCAGATAGTTCTTTATTTAGATGTATTCGTTTATGGGGTAAGAAATTTTTGCAAGACAAATAAAAACAAATTCAAGAGAAAAATCAAGTTCAAGAGAAGGAGGTTGAAATTGTTCATATAAAGTGAGAGAAAGACCATGATTAAAGCAAAGTTGAGCGAACACAGACAGAAATAAACAATCGAAACGTAATCAACTACAGAAGACAAATGATATTCATTATACTTTTCATTCTTTAATCGAATGTTTCGAGCACCTGATTTAGTTCAACTAGGTTTCATGAAGAACAGCCAGAACAAACCGAGCAAACCGAGCACCCTGCATAATTTGTTCATTTTAATCAATAAGTAAACTCCAACCTCGACAATCCTGAAAAACTCCTCAAAAATTTTTCAAAAAGGTATGAGAAGAGTCAATTTTAAGAGTAAAACCGAGACCTAGTTTATATAAGTTGAGCAATAAAACTAGGTGGAGGTTTTGATTAGATGGTAGTGAATCCGAGGTCGTTAACTTTTGGGGTGGAGGTAGAGTTTACGAGGGTGACGAGGAGGATAGCAGCAAATTTAGTGGCAGAATTTTTTGATACGATTCCCAAATATAGAGGGGGTACTTATGATGTGTATGAGATTCGCGACAATTGTGATCGAGTATGGAAAATAGTCAGGGATTCTTCAATAACACCAGAAATGTTGATAGGTAGAAAAGTAGATATTGGTACAGATGAATACAAATGTGAGTTAGTGAGTCCGATATTGAATTACAGCGATATAGAGTTGTTGCAGTGTTTAATCAGAGATTTAAGGGAGCGTGGTCAAGCGAAAGTAAATGAGAGTACAGGACTACATATTCATGTTGGTTCAGACAAGTTTACGGCAAACAGTTTAAGAATCTTATGCAACATCATATATTCGAAGCAAAATTTATTAAGTGCAGCATTAAGAGTAAATCACATAAGGAAAAGGTATTGCAGTGATTTGACAGAAGATTTCATTCGTAAGTTAAACAAAGTTAAGCCTAAAACGTTAGAAGAGTTTGCTGACATATGGTATGGCGATGCATCGACAAGTAGAAATGCTAGGAACAATAGATATCACCATTCGAGATATCAAGTATTAAATCTTCATAATTTATTGAGGGGTAAATACAATGCGGTGGAATTTCGTATTTTTAATGGAACATTGCATGCAGGTAAAATCAAGGCGTTTATACAATTAGTGTTATTAATCGTAGCACAGTCATTAAATCAGAAAAAAGCAAGTTATAAGGTAACGGTAACAAACAATCCTAAATACACATTTCGAGTCTGGTTATTAAAAATGGGTGGGATAGGAGATGAATTTAAGACAATGAGGTATCATTTATTAAAGCACATAGAGGGCAATTCGGCATACAAGAATAAAGTAACCAATGAGATGGTAGAGGATTACAGCCATATCTTCTAATGGGATAAGGGAGGCTTTAAAAATTAAATTTATACAGATTTTATTGATGAGAAGATGAATTAGTACAAGTGTAGATAAATAAAAATATTGCTAAAGAGGTGTTTAAACATGAGTAAGTATAGATTATATGCAGCTTACGGTTCAAATATGAATCTAGTTCAAATGGCAAACAGATGTCCGAATAGTGTAGTAGTGGGGACTGGCAAGATAGAAAATTACGAACTTGAGTTTAGGTATTATGCGAACATAGTTCCAGCTAAGGGTAAAAAGGTTCCTGTGGTAGTGTGGGCGATTACGGAGGAAGATGAAAAGCGTTTAGACCGTTATGAGGGAGTAGCGAGGGGATTATATCGAAAAGAAGAGATAAAGGTAAAGTTAGAAAACATAAATGACAATACAATAGTAGTTGGAAATAAGAACGATAACATAGAAATAAAAGCGTTAGTGTATATTATGAATACAGCTGTAAGGTCAGTGCAAGCACCGAGTGCAAAGTATTATGACACGATATTAGAGGGGTATAGGGCAAACGGTATAGACCCTTATCCATTAGCAGTAGCAGCAATCCAAACTGGTATTGAAATATAAGAACACCCCCTCGTATAGAGGGGGTTCTTAATGTACAAAAACTTGAGTTAATTTAACGATACTAGTTATTTTATGATTTTAGATTTATTTAAAATTATAGGTAAAATATACTAAATTGTTATGGTCTAACCCTAGAAAAAAATAGTATAATTTTGATGTAGACATCAAATAAAATGTAGACATCAAATAAACCACTTAATTTTTCAATGGTTGAAGGAGCAGTTATATAGTGATTGAGTTTTTAGCCGAATATTTGATGACAAATCGAATGGGAGGTAAAAAGATGAAAAAAGTTGTATCGTTAGGTTTAGCATTTTCACTGACATTAGGAGGGGTATTACCGACATTTTCATCCGAGCCTACCAAAGTAGAAGCAGCGGGGTATGAGTTTACGAAAGAACAACAAGAGGCGTTGGATTACATTAACGAGGTAAGAAAAAATATCGGATTAAAACCAGTGAAATTAAACCCATTTTTAATTAAGGCGGCAGAGAATCATGCGAATTATCTATTTTTGAATAAAACAACAGGTCATAGTGAAATAAGCGGTAACAAAGGTTTTACAGGAAAAACTCCTTCAGATAGGGTAAAAGCAGTAGGTGGTTCTAGTTTACTTGAAGGTGGTATAGGAGAGGGAGTTAGTTATGGAAAAACCAAAATTACAGACGGTATAAAATCGTTTTTAAACACAGCATATCATAGAGAACCTTTAGTTCACCCTGAATTAGAAAATGTCGGGGTAGCAATAAATAACGGTACAGTTGTAGTAGTATATGCATATTCAGCAGACAGTCAAAATAATGAGATTTCAATTTATCCTTATGATGGTCAAAAAGATGTACCGATTGGGTTTTATGGTGCAGAAAATCCAAACCCTTTGGAACAATTCAAAGTAAGTAAATCAGGTTATATAATAAGTTTTATAGCACCTTATGTATATACAGAAAGTATAGATGTTAAAATTACAGATAGTAAAGGTAAGTCATTACCATTCTTTTTAGAGGATAGAGGGTTTACTTGGTTTATATATCCAAAAAATGAGTTAGCTTACGGTGAGAAATATACTGTTTCTGTTAATTATAAAGATGATTTAGAAGAAAATGCTCCTATTCAAAACAAAACATGGTCATTTACAACAGTAAAAAGTGGTATTTCAACACCAACAACTCCACCAAAACAAACTCCACCGAAACCGAAAGTGGTGTATGCTGATTACAAAGACGGTCAATATTGGTCAGAAGCAATGTTATGGGCAATAGATAAGGGGTATATCACGGGGTATATGAATGTGAAAAACCCGAAAACGGGGAAAGTAGAAAACTTGTTAAAACCGATGGACACATTGACAGAAGGTCAGTTTTTAACGATTTTATTCCGTTATTTATATCCTAATGAGTTGAAAAATACAAAACCAAAAGACCCGAAATTTGATTTATCGGTTGTGTATCAAATGGCGGAAAAATATAAGTTGCCTACAAAAGCGAATTTTAAAAATCGTGCAGATGCGTACAAACCGATTTCACGTGGGACAATGGCTCGAATTTTAGCGTCAGCACATTATAAGAAAGTGGTAACGGAAAAAGATGCAGTAAAATTCATGTATGATGCAAAGATAACAAATGGTTATCCAGATAAAAATGGTAAATACCCTAAAACGTATGAATCTTTTGGAGTAAAAGAAAATCTATTAAGAGCACATATTGCAGTGTTCTTGAAAAATTATGATACGTACCTTCAAAACAATAAAAAGCAGGTCGTAAACGGTATTACAGTAGATTATGGAAGACACACATATGGGGTAAAGAATCAAGCTGAATATAACAAAGTAATGGAGATTGTAAGAAATGAGTTAAAGAGAGTAGATAAAGAGCCTTGGGTAGATGGTAGATTTGCGAAGTATTATGATATGTATTTAAATGGTGATAGAAAAGAAAACTATAAAGTTGGTTCTTTAGAGTACAGAGGACTTCTTCAAGCGGAGAATTCTTTAGGTGACCTTGTAAGTAAAGGTGTAAGTAAAGAAGAGATAAAGAAAGTATATAAACTTGGTATGATAGCTTCTGATTTACTTCAAGGTGCTACAGACCCAAGAAATGGAAAGCCTGCATCAGCGTATGATGCTTTGGTAAATAAAATATCAGATTGCGATTCAGATGCACAAGTATATTCTGCTGTATTTGACGCTATGGGTTATAATACAATGATTCTTGCAGGTAACAGTCATGCGGATGCTTTTGTTCAAATCGGTAATAATTGGTATGAAGCACAGTCTTTAGACATAGCAGATATGTCAAAACCTTTATCTAAAGATGGGTATGTATTAGTTCAACCTACAAATGGGGATATTTATAATAAAGATGGTACATTTACAAAGGCTAAAAAATAAATATATGTTAAGTTTTGAGATGGTGCTTTTAAATAGCATCATCTTTTTTATGTCGATACATAACAGACGATTTTAAGAGTGTATTCGTGAGCTAAATCATAGTAGACATCAAATATAAAATAAAAGGAGGCGTAATAACATGCGCGCGAATGATTTTAGGACTCCAAAAGTAAGGTTGTATAACAGGATTACTTTCGCAGTTATATTAACGTTAATAGTTTTAATAGCCTGTTTATTTTTCTTTGGAGGATTGGAATTAGGGATGTTTGTAAAATCGGAATAATAATTAAAAACGGACCGTCTTTCTTTTAAGAGAAAGGCGGTTTTTTACTGGGAAAAATAATAAAAATAGAGAACGATTAAAAACGGCAATAAAAAGAATTAGATTAACCTGTAGGATTATCGAAAGGTGGGTTCTAAACTATGTTTCGAGATTTGGATTACAGGTTGATCATTCAAGTAAGTTTAGTCATTTTCGCAGTATCTTTCATCATCGGGTTTCTGATCGGTTATTTTTTCTAGGAGTTAAAAGTTCGTTCATGATTATTTTGTGGTGTAAGAATTTTCAAGGTAGAAATTTTACATGTGTAGGAAGATAATAAGGTTTCTAGGTAAGTGTGATAATCATGTCACGGCAGTGCCATAAAGGGTACTGCTTTTTGTTATTTTTATTTTCAAAAGTAATTTAAGAAAAACGGACAGTTCTTGGAGTAAGAAAAAATTTAAAAGATGTCCAGAGATTGTAGAAATTCAAGACAAGCAGAGAGAGAAAGTTTATAAGTACCAGGAAATAAAAATTTCACCTTTTTAAAAAGAAGGGAGTTGAAAGAGATGATAAAGTTGAGGAAGAGCAGCAGACAGTTCATATCGTGCATGTTGGTAATGGGTTTATTAGTTAACTCATTGCCAATAGGGGTATTTGCAGAGGGTGTAGATGAATCAAATATTGAAATAACAGAAAGCGAGGGGATAGTAAATAATGAAGAAAGCCAAGCGAATCAAGAAATTAATGAAGGAGAGGAAAATCCAGAAAATCAGAATGAGGAAACTACTACAGGAACAGGAGAAGCGTCGGAGGCAACAAATACGGAGACACCGAATGAAGGAAGCGCAGAAGGAACAGGAGAAACAGCAGGACCAACAACAGGAGAATCAACAGGAGGAACCACAGAAGAAGCAATAGCAGGAGAAGTAACAGACGGAGCCACAGGAGAAGCGATAACAGAATCAGATACCAATGCAGAGCAATCTGCACCAAATGAGAATGCATCAGAAATGTCATACAATAGCAATAATGATTACGAGTATTTTGTGGAAAATAACGAGGTAACTATTTTCAGGTATATAGGAACGGATAAAGATGTAGTTATTCCAAGTACGATAGATGGTTATTCGGTAGTAGAGATTGCTGAAAATGCTTTTCTAAACCGTGGGATAAGATCGGTAGTTATACCAGAGAGTGTAAAACTGATAGGTGATCAGGCGTTTATGGGTAATGAGTTGACCTCGGTAGTCATACCGGGGAGTGTAACTCGGATAGGTGATTGGGCGTTTTTTGATAATGATTTAACTTCTGTAACTATTGGGAGTAGTGTAGATTATATAGGTTTAAGGGCATTTTCTCAGAACAATATAGATTCTATAAATTTACCTAGTTCAGTAAAATTGATAGGTGATCATGCTTTTTCTGTTAACAATCTTACGAGTATTGATATACCTGACAGTGTAACGGATATTGGAAAATATGCGTTTGCTGACAATCACATTGAAGTTGCGAAACTACCAGTTGGTCTTACAACTATTAGTGAAGGTTTATTTTCTCATAACAATTTAACGAGTATAGACATACCTGAGAGTGTAGTTACTATTGAGGCTGGTTCTTTCTTCGCAAATAACCTTGTTAGTGTTAGAGTGCCGGACAATGTTACTTCTATTGGTGATGGTGCTTTTTCGGCTAACCTATTAGCATCAGTAATGATAGGGGGAAAAGTTGAAACAATTGGAGAGAGAGCGTTTAGGTATAACAATTTAACAGAAGTAGTAATACCTGATTCAGTTAAATCAATTGGTCAGTATGTTTTTGCGGATAACAAATTAACAAAAGTAACATTATCGAATGCAATCACAGAAATTCCAACTGGTGCATTTATGAATAACGATTTTACAGAATTCGTTATTCCTGATGGGATTGTTGTAATTGGAGAGTCTGCTTTTGTAGGGAACGAGTTGACTTCAGTGACATTTGGTCAATCTTTAAAGCAAATTAAGGACTTTGCGTTTTACGGTAATAACTTAACATCAGTAAATCTTCCAAAAGGGGTAAATTCAATTGGTTCTTATGCATTTGGTTCTAACAAATTAACATCAATAACAGTGAATGGTTCATGGGAAAAAACATCGAATGGTTTAATTGGTGTCTATTTTGATTATTGGGCAGTAGAGGGAAATCAAACGAACCCTCGTGATTTAAAAGTATATGGGTATGCAGGAACAATGGTGGAGGAGGTAGCTAATTACCGTGGATACACGTTTATAGATATAACACCTGTTCCTGAGCCAGACCAACGACTTAAAATAAATGAAGTATTTCCTGATGAGAATTTAGCAAAGTACTTTGCGGAGTGGATGAGTGCTTTACCAAGTTGGCAAGGTAAATCAGATTCCACATTTAGTATGGCAGAGCTTGACGCAAGAATTAAACTGAATGGTGCTTTAAATTTCAATGCTAGTAATCGAGGTATCAGAAGCTTAAAAGGTATGGAGATATTTGGTGATGTAGCAACTAAGTACAGTGATATTCCAGTTAACTTTGATTTTTCGGGTAATTTACTCGAAGATGTAGATCCTTTATATAAAATAACTTCTGTTCGAACATTATTTTTAAACGATAACAAGCTAAAGGATATAAAGGGTTTAAGGAATTTAAAATATGTGACTAGGGAAACAGCTCATGGAGCGGCAAGCTTGTATTCAGATGCGGCATTAAATCTTCAAAACAACTTATTAACGGATATTTCTCCTTTAAGTAATTTAAAGAGAGTGGAATCAAAAATAGACCTTTCTAATAATAAGTTGCAAAATGTTGATGGTTTAAACGCAGAATTTATAGGGTTTTTAGATGTATCGAACAATTATCTAACTAGCTTAAATACTTCAGTTTTCGACCCAGACAAAGTGTATGCGATTAAGGTAGACCATAATTTTATTCAAAATATCACGTCAGTAATACCTTCTGAGTACGTACAAAGACTTTATGGTGAGAATGATTACAGACCACAGTATTCATTTAATTTTACTCAATCATCATCAGTTAAAGTAGAGTACAGAGTTCGGGGTACCAATGAGTTAATCAGTTACGATATCGTTAATGATGTAGGGAATTTCGAGACTAGGAAATATAAAGCGAAGAATCTTGCGGGTTACATTTTAGATGATGATTTGGAAAAGGAATTTAGTGGTATAGGTAAAGCATTTACTTCAGTGATCAAACCAGTTCTAGGTATAAAAAGTAGGGATGGTTTTACAAGTATACAGAATAGTAGCCGAAAATTTTCTTTTGTAACGCATGACAGTTATTCAAATCTTCCTAATAGTCCATATAAAACGGATGGTGCTGTATTATCTTATGATTCAGCAAGTGGAGATTTAGTTGTAGTCAGAGAAAGTAATAATCCTTTCTATGTTTATACCGATGTAGATGTGTATGAAGGTGATATTTATCTAGGAACATATTCAGTTCCAGTGTTAGGTCATGGCAGTCCAGATACAGCAGTGGTATTTTACTATAAACCTGTTGCTAAATGGACTTTAACAGTTAATATGGAAGGTCAGGGGTATGTATCACCTTATGTGGGAACATATAATTACGATAATGGAAGCAAAGTAAATTTGTACGCATCACCGAATTTTGGTTATCGATTTGATAAATGGGTAGTAAACGGAACAGAGTTTTTCTCACCTAGCATTACTATAACAATGGATAGTAATAAAACGGCAGTAGCTCATTTTGTACCACTAGAGCAATACAAGTTATCAGTAAATATAGTGGGTGAAGGCGAAGTAAATGTATTAAACGAGTTTACAATGTCAAGGCAGACGTATGGCTCAGGTGATGAAGGAACATATGATGGGGGTACGAGTTTATCTTTAACACCTGCACCAAAATTAGGTTATCGGTTTGTAAAGTGGGTAGTGGATGGAGTTGAAGTAAATGGTGATTACTTACCATTATATATGGACAGCAATAAAACGGTAGAGGCTCATTTTGAAAGTGTACCTTTAGTAAAACCATTAATAGGTCATATCATTGTAAAGTTTTTAGACATGTTGACGATGGAAAAGATTAAAGAAGATGAAGAAATTAAGGATGTACCTGTAGGTGAGTACACGTATACGGCAGAAGAAAAGGTTGGAGATTATAAAATAGTTGGTGAAGCAGTTAAAACAGTTATTATTACAATGACGGATTTCTTTAAGGAAATTATTTTCTTATATGAGAAAGAGGCATCACAACCGGAACCGAAGCCAGAACCGAATCCAGAACCGAAGCCAGAACCGAAGCCAGTGCTAAAGATACAAAAGCGTGATAAGGTAACAGTAATCGCAGTAGATAATAAAACAGGCAAGGTATTAATGCAAAAAGAATTAACGAATTTAAGTTATGGTTATAACGAGGTGAGAGCACCTAAAATTAAAGGTTATGAGGTAACAGGACCTTCATTAACGTTAGTAAGAGTGACGGATAGTGGTAAGGAAATAATAGTAAAATTCAGGTATGAAGCGAAAAAAGCATATGGAACAGTATTTGGCGTAGTTATCGATAGTGAAGGTAATCCGATTGAAGGGGTAATGGTTGAATTACACTCTAAACCAAGGGTCACCTATACAAATGAAAAAGGTGAGTATAGATTTGAAAATGCGGAATTAGGTAAACACACAGTAATCCTAAAAAATCCGTACACATTAGAAGAAATAGCAAAAATAGAGGTTATAGCTTATAAAGATGTAAATGATGTTAATTCAGGAATAAAAGAAGTAGTTCAAGTATCTAATGAGGTGCGGAAGTCAATTGAGTTAAACGAAACAGTGAATACACAACGAATTGACTTTGTAATCGAACCGATTAAACCTAAAGAAGAGCCAAAGGACGAACCAAAAGATAAGCCACAAGATGAACCGAAAGTAAAACCACAAGATAAACCTAAAGGTAAGCCATCAAAAGATTTACCGATCATCCCGATAGTTTCAGCGGTTCCTTTCATTATATTATTAGGTTATTTAAGACGTAAAAATGTCAAGGTATATAATGAAGATGGTATGGTTGTAGCGAAGTTAAGAGTAAAAGCTAGACCAGAAACAGTAATAGACCTATCTGGAATGAAAGCTGAAACATTAAATGTAGTATTTAGAAATCCAGAGAGATTTAGAAAGTTGGAGTTAATGGTCAAGTATAACGATATGAAGGTTAGAGTAGAATTAGAAGAAGGTAAGAACTATCTTGTATTTAAACCAACAGAGGAATAATGGTAATAAGGAAAATACCTCACTTATTGAGGTATTTTCTTTTTGTGTGGGAGTCATTTGCAAAAAACAGGAGTTAGTTTGTTAAGGGCTTATAAAATAATGGTTTCTGAAATAAAAGGGTTTAAATTTTAAGCGGTTATATGAGTTGAACAATCGGGTAAGAAAAATTTTCAAAATGCACTATAATTAGATGAATTTTTGGAGTGTAAATAAGAGATTTTATATAAGTTACAGGAAAGGAGGATAAAGCAATGGTAGGAGAAACACTAACATTGGATAATCGTACAGAGGACGAGCGAGTTCAGCAGAAGGAGCAACTTGCAGGTACAGTTGATTCGAGTGAAGATGATGATTTAAACTTTGATTTTTTCAATGTAGGGAACGAAGGTTTGTTAAACTTGGGACTTGGTATAAATATTGATCCTAACAAGATATTTAGTGCCGAGGGGGGTAAAGAGGGAAGCGCGAATAATGTCGAATCAGAGAAAGTCGAAGTTAACACAGATAATAGTGCAGCAGAGAAAGATTTTTCGGAGTCTGAAAGTGTAGAGCCGATATTATCAGAGGGGGTTGGTGGAGACAACAAAGAAGAAATCAAAGAAGAAAATGATTCCTCATTTACACCGGGTTTATCTTTTGTAGAAGCAGAGGAGGAATCGGTAGATAATGAACCATTAGAGGTTGCAGATGACATTGATTTTAATTTAACTTTAGAGGATTATGCTAAAAAGTTAAAAGAGATAAGGATATCGGATAAGAACATCATAAAGTCAAATATTATAGAAACGGATAGTTTAGAATTACCTAAAGTGGAGGCAGAGCAAGTAAGTGATCAGAATTTGTTATTGAGTGATATAGATAGTTTAGAGGAAGCGTATAAAGAGCAGACGTTACCAGTAAAAGAGAAGATAGTAGAGGTAGATAAAGTAACGATAGCAGATCGGGCAGGGAAAGCGGTAAATTGGTTAGCGCAGACATTTATCGTATTGCCAATAAGGGCAATCTTTAAGGCGGTATATGCGTTTTTATTCAACATATTTGGTTTCTTTGGAGGGATTTTAAAATTTATCATAGTTTCTTTAGTATTAACCACTCTTGTTGCGGTGTTTTACACATACTCGGTAAATCCAGATTTATCAGCAAAAGAGATGGTATTAGAGAGTTTGAATATAATTGTAGAGGTCGTTAGAAAAATAGGTAGCAGTATATGGGAGGCATTGAAGTCAATCTTTGTAAAAAGTAAATAATAGGGGTAATTGAAGGCTTTTTAAGCCTTTTTATTTTGTGTACATATTATGAAAAAATTTATCAAATAGTACGAAAATATTGTTTCTTTAGGTAATGATTTGATACTATAAAAATAAAATGAGGTGTAAGATTATGGATTCGTTGAAAAACAAAGATAGCGATAATAAATATCCAAAAAGTAAAGGTCAAGCTAAATCAAAAACTTATAAAACTAGATTTAAAGATGAAGGTAATCCGGAGGAAAAAGACCACTACTTTAAAATAACTAAATGGAATGAAGAAGTCCTAAATATTGGTCGTCAGATAATTGATGAGATGAGTGACGAGGAGTTCAGTCGTCTTGGTAGTAAGTCTGGCACGTTGCATTTTGTTCAATTATTGGGGTTAGCATCAAAGAAAACTACAAGAACGATATCAGCTAAGGATGGGGTTTATACATCATGGTCAACACCAGTTGGAGTTACTTTATATTCTGATGAAGATATCATGGTACCTGTTATAGACGTATTAAAGAACAAAGACACTGGTATCGATCCTGAAAAGGATATAACATATCGTGAAGTAAAAGCAGGTGAAAAATTTCACCTTACATTGTATGAATGTATGTTTTTACTCTTAAGAGATGAGTATGCAGGTTTTTGTGAAGCAAATGGCAATGAACGGGGTCTTAGATTAACGTTCAAATTATCCGCCTTTATGCGTGGCGATGCGAAGTTACCGACACCTACATTAAATTTTGAAAGGAATAGTCGTATAAAATATGCTGGTGAACCTTACCGTTCTCCTATAAAAGCGAACATAATCGATATTGATGAAAAATTACCTGACGGTAGTTGGAGAATCAGACCAGAATTCGCTGAAAAGTTTGGACCTTTATTAAAGAGCAATAAAAAGAAGAGAAGAACATCTAATACAAAATCATCTCCTACATCTCAATGAGTAACGGTAGCAAACGAAAATGAATTAAAAAAAGTAGATTTGGGCGTAATAATGTAGGTTTTAAAATCTAATTTAGTTTGTGGTATTCGAGGGCTTTTTAAGCCCTTTTTATTTTTCCTAAAATTTATCTATATTATTATAGAAGAAACTCGTCAAAAGTAACCGACCTTGGTGTCATAATAGTCTATAAAGGTACCCCTTTTCTTACTGTACTATTTCGCATCTATTTCGCGTCTATTTATTAAGAAAATTAAACTTTATAAACGTATGAAAACTAATTGACCTTTATAAACAATCACGGTATCATTAGACAATCAAAAATAACTTTCCAAATAAAGGTGGTATCGTCTAATGAATATCTCGTTCGGTTATATTCGGGTTTCTTCTAAAGAGCAAAATTTAGATCGACAATATGATGCGTTAAAAAAGTATGTTACCGATGAAAAGTATATCTATAGCGATAAGGCTAGTGGGAAAGACATGGAACGTGAAGGGTTTCAAAATATGTTAAAAGCAATGCGGTCTGGCGATACGTTGTATATTAAATCGATTGATCGGCTAGGTCGCAATAAAGCGCAAATCAAAGAGTATCTAGAGTATTTTAAACGTAACGGGATTCGGGTAAAAATTTTAGATATGCCTACAACAATGCAGGATTATCCAGAAGGTCAAGAATGGGTTTTAGATATGGTCAATTCTATATTAATCGAGGTATATACGACTTTAGCTCAACAAGAACGTGAAACTCTTTTACAGCGTCAAGCCGAAGGTATAGCAGCGGCTAAAGCTAGGGGTAAACATATGGGAAGACCAAAGTTAGAACTTCCTAAAGAATGGGATGAGTTATATAAAAAATGGAAAAAAGGCGAAATCAAAGCGGTGGAGTTCATGAATTTAGTAAACATGAAGAAGCCGACTTTTTATAAAAAGGTAAAGGAATACGAGGCATCATTATAAGGCTCTGTTTGGGGTCTTATTTTTTTTTATGCAAAAAATAATAAAAACGACAGTATAGCATTCGTGGATCGAGTGTCTTATGCTGTCTTTTTTGTTAAGTTGTAAAAATAAAACAGTTAATCGGGTAGACAAGCTGTTGATTTTAAGAGATGAGATTAGAAAAAAGTAATAATCAGTAGAAATAGTTAGTTTTAAAAGAAAGGGTTTTTAGAGCAGGGAAATAAAGTTTTAGGTTTCATCCAGAAAGGTGGTAAGCCTTAGCGTGATAAAGGTAATTTCGAGGAGTGGTGATGTTGAGTAAAGAGCAGGTTGCGTATTTAAGAGAACAATATCTGAAAGTTTTAGGCAGACTAGAGTATCTATTAAAAATAGGGGTAAATCGGGGTATTTATGATCCTTATAGTCTTACGGGGCTAAAGAATCAAATAAAAGCATTAAGAACTGAACAGGACATTGTAAATTTCAAGAAGAGCGAATACTATCAAGAATTATGTGATTTGTTGGTGTTATGTGGTTCTGTATGTTGTCGTTTTTTAATCCCTCCTGAGTCGTTATTACAGACATACTTCTGTCACCAATGTCCAATATTTGAGTTTGAGGAGCGGCTTTATAAAACTGAATGAGGTGATTAGAGATGGTTTATATTAAGAGACCTGATCATTTACTAGTGGCAGTTGTATTTGATAAATACAGCAAGTTGCATGTCAAAACGTTAATAGGTACGTATGGAGAATTTTTACCGAGAGTAGACTTGTCAAATAGGTCACAAAAGGAACGTGTTTTCATAGAGACAGATGGTCATTTGATAATTTGTTTAAATAATTGTGTAAAGCGGAAATCGGATTTACACAAAGTGTTGGATTCAATAAGGATACGTGGCTATAATATGAATATTTATCAGGTGTTAAAGGATGCTCATTATGCATTAGAGTTTTACACAAAAACAGATGTTTTTAATCAGCCGGTTTATAAAGGACCGAGTAGTGTAAAACGGGATGCCATAATGATAAAGCATTATATGAGTGCTCGTTTAAATGACATAGGCTTGTATCATGATTATATGAAGTGTGATGTACCTCCTGTTGAGTTGGGTAGTTATTTAAGGGCAGTAGTACGGTGAGAGAAAAGGAGGGGTTATAAAGGTAACCTGAAAGGCAAGCAGGTTACCTTTTAATTTTTTTAAGAGTTAACTTTTTATATGTAGTTATTCATAGGTCTGCTGTAAATAACAGTTATAATTTTTCGATAAGTTAAAGGAGATTAATATGACCAAAGACAATTTAAAGCGTTACCTGCCAGAGGAAGTACCTGACCACTTATTTACCCAAAACAAATTAAAGCGAATGGGTCTTGTACCAACAGAGGAGCACGTTGCCTTTGTTGTCTATCCAGAGCAAGGTCGAGAGTACAAGCTTTACGACATTCAAGCAACTCGAAGACCTAAAAGGCAAAAAGGTTTCTCTCTCCAGATTAGAGACTTAACGGTAGAACAGGTTTTACAGGAACGCAAGAGGGAACTAGAAGTAAGAAAAGTTCAATTAAGTAACCAAATTGAAAGATAACTCTATAATGCGGTGATGGGTAAGAGTTAAAAGGTAACCTGAAAAAGAAAAGGCAGGTTACCTTTTTAAATAATGTTCGTTATATATCAGATTAGGTATATTTTTAGCTTTGGGTAAGCAGTCAGAGTTCGTCTAGCGACCTAGATGTGGGGTAAATATTTTGTGGAGGAAAATTTTTTCTCCGTTTTAGATAAATTTTTTTTCTTTGTAGGATACTTTCATACAATATACGAAAACAGCTTTATATAACAAAAGAAATTTTTAAAAAATGTGCAATAAAAAAACAATTTCAGCATCTAAAAATTGAGTTTATTCATAATAGACAGGAGAGGAAGAAGCAAAGGCATAGAAGAAAAAACAGAGCAAAGACAGACATGATATACAAATTTCGGTTAGATCACCTCAACTCGAGCAATGAGGCATTTTTATGAGCATTTCACTACATTAGAAATGATTTCTCCCACCACTCCACCACACTTCATTTCACCTTATCCCTCATTATAAAAACGAGCAAACCGCGCACCCTCACAAGTGCGCATGAAAAAGAACCATTAGATGCAACATCTAATGGTTCTTATACATTCAACGATTTTCACTTAATACTCGATCCAACCATTCTTTGACTTCATCTACTGATTTGTTAAGATTAAATTCGCCATCAACAGTTTGAGTTAATATATCAGCATTTTCATTTTGCAACACAAGAAAGACCCGATAAACCAACACTCGTTGAGAATCCTTGCTATCATATCTACTTCTGCTTCTAATTTCATCCTCCATTAATGTTGCAATATCGATAGGCTTAGGATTTCGTCTACCACTTGTAAATTGTTCAACTGTGCAAAGAACAATATCACGGAATAAATCGATAGATAAAACGTTTGAATTAATTTTAGCAGTTCTAAGATCTTCGGTAAGGATACGCACTATACCGTTATGGTGATCGACTTCTAAAGAAGTCCGATTGACGATTAATTTAATATCTATGACTGTAGATGAGCATTTTTC
>NZ_JHUS01000061.1:0-10867 GCF_000691465.1 Geobacillus sp. CAMR5420 | reverse complement strand
GAATTTGCTCATCTACAGATCTATGATATGTTGTTGATAATCTTCCCATTGTTTTTGAAGAGCACTAATTCCATCAGCAAATTGTTTCATTCTGCCTTGTTCTTTTTTGAATCTTCCAATATGGGCTTCATTGATTTCGACACCTTGAAAGAAGTTATTAAAAGTGTCGACCAGTTGTTCAAAGCACTTATTAATCGTTTCAATCTCAACTTCAAATAATTCCTTTTCACTCATAGTGTTATCCTCCATTCATTTGTAATTTCATTAATAGATATGAGGTTTAAGTACGAAACATTTCTATAAATTTGGTGTTCATTTTATTTGGAGAGAGGTTGTATAGAGGCTGTTTGTTGAACTATTTAGGGGCGATAGGTAGTGGTTGGTTTGAAGAGTGTAACTCTCGAATAGGAAGAGTATAAATCGTTAAGGGGGTTCTTCGGGATTTTTTCTATGACATTAAAAAATTTTTTATGAAATTTTTAAAACAATACAAGAGATGGTTCTATTTCAAGATTAAATTCAAGAGATATCGAAAAAATATGTAACAAATAATAAAACTATAAAAAGGGAGATGGGTTTAAATGGAATTTAACAAAATGATGTTGCAAGTAATTGAATATTCAGGAGAATGTTGTGATTTTTTAGCATTTAAGTTAAATAGGCTAGAAAAATTAGCATTAAGTGCAATATATCTTAAAGATAATGGGTTTGATGATGGTGGTATCTTAATGCGCAAAATAAAAGAAGAGGAGGAACAAATATATGAATTAATGGCACTATTGAAGAGAATTCAAAGAGCAATCAATAAATATTGTGATGCTAAAGCAAATTTCGAGGAGGTTCAACGTAAAGCATTAACGGTTGGTCTAGAGAGAATAAGTAGAGAATTCGAGAATGCTCAAAAACAGTTTGAGGAGGCTCAACGTAACGCAATAAAGATTGGCGCAGAATTTTCAATAAAATTTGCTGAAGTGAAGATAAAAGATGAGTTAAATGTAGTCACTAATAAACATGAGGAAGCAGAGCTTCGCAAACACTTGTCTGATTTAAAAGAGTTAAAAAAATTGTTAGTGTGATGAAGGCAAAAAATAAAGCAGAGGAGGTGATATAAACCGTTCTATTTCAGAACGGTTTTATTTTTTATTTGCCCGTACCCTTTAACGTGGTAACATAGACACGTCTTTAAAGGGAGGGGGTAAAAATGAAAAAGTCTTTTCTTATATTGCTTTTGATAATGCCACTGGTGTTGTTTCTTCATCCTCAAGAAAGTTGGCAGAGTGTTTATGTGAAATATTTAGATAGCATCTTCGAATCCAGAGATACATTTCTCGACCCGAATGACGAGTTAGTATTAATCGATTTAGATATAAATGGGATTCCAGAGCTTTTAGGCGGTTCGGTAGGTCGTTTAACATCTCCGATCAATGTAGCGATAACTGTAAGAGGTGGCAAGATCGTACATTTAAAGCATAAAGGTGCAGGTATATCGGGCGCACCTATTGAGAGCAAGACTCGTTTTCATATTGGAATGTGGGCGTTTTCGGTACAGGATTCGAACATAGCGTTATATCGGGGTAATGGTCATTACATATTTATCGGAGAAGACGGCACAAGTGGTCTAGATAGTTGGAGCAGTGGATTGTTTGAAATAAAGTTAGAAGGCGACACGATTTACACGAAGCAGATCAGTTACGCATCTGGACCAAATCCATTTAATGTATGCGATGGATGCGAGGCAGAGTCTAAAGGGTACAAGTTAGGAACTCAATCGCTATCTCGCACAGAGTATGAAAAAGGTTTAAAAAGGTATTTTTCTCGATTAGAGGCAGTCGACAGTGGTGCGGTTTCGATAGATGTATGGAAAGTATATGATTTTGATAAAGGTAAAGTAAACCTGCAGAAAATAGAGGAATTTGTAAGGAGTTATGGTCGTTAGCAGCGGTGGTTCATCGCTTATAAAAAGGGGTATTTGCTCTTAAAAAGGCATTTCAACAAAAAATACCCGAAAAATTTTTCAAAACGCTAGAGATAAGCGAATTTTAAGAATAAAATCGTGAGCTGTTTTATAAGTAGTTAACTAATAAAAACCTGCATAAAGCAGGTTTTTATTAGTTAGGAACCGAATTAAGGGAGGTTTTAGGGATGCCAAAAAGGATTGGAAAGAGAGATTCGAGGTTATGGAATAAGGGGGATGTATCGAAAATAGTACCTTACACATCAAGGAGTTTGAGGTTAGCAGAGCAGATAATGAAGACACTAGGTGTCAAGGAAAGTATTATAGATGCTTTTAAGAATGGAGAGATAGTGGTCACCAACAGTTTAAGACCGACAATGATAGTCCAAGAGGGGGTAACAGACAGAGACAAAGAAATAATAGATGAATTAGATCAAAACGGGTTGATGGTTTACCATGTATTGTTTTCATGCATCATGTTAGGGAAAAAGCCGGATATTCAGAGCGAATTTGAAGTAAATACATTCGAGCAGGTAGTGCCAATTAAGAGTTATTTGTATGTTCCGAAAGATATCTTTGAAGAAGCGATTTACATTGATCCAGATTTAGTGGATAAGCCTCGCGAGGTAGTGATAAAGGAATATGTAGAGTATACAATCTTTATGGCAAAGCAGGGTTATCTCTCTGCATATACGTTAAACGAGGAAACAAATGTTGCTATGTTCGATGAAATCTTTGTGAGTAGGGTTGGAAGAGATATCATTAGAGTAGACTAGAGCTGATGTATAAAGGGGTACCTAAAAAATCGTTGGTTCATAACAAGTAAAAAATCAACACCTAAGCAACCGGTAACTAACCTTATAAAGGTTAGCTAGAGGTATAGGTGTTGATTTTTTTATGTTTGTTGCGGTATATAGTAGTTGCAGATTGAGGTAACGGTCATACAGAGATTAGTAACGTTTTCCTTGTCTAGTTATCATTTTTGATATACTTTAATCCATTGCTGACTAGATTCTTTATATGGTTATAAATGAAATGGAATTTTACTTTCGATATTTGATAAAATAAAGGACAGCAATAAGCAATATGTAAAATGTTATGGAAGGTGTATATCGAGATGAAAATAGCTGACATTTTAAAGGATTCCAACTATAAATTAACGCAATTTAGTCAAGACAAGATAAATTTTATTGAAGAGAACATCATTGTTAAAGAGGTTCGGGGTAAAAAGGTACCATATTTTAAGTGTTTAGTACGTAATAAGGATGTCAAATTGACACCTGAAGAAGTCATTCGACAATTGTATGTATTGGTGTTAACCAAGGATTTTGGTTATCCTACTGATAGAATGGAATTAGAGTATGCAGTTAGTTTTGGAAGAGATAAAAAACGAGCGGATATTGTTATTTTTGATAAAGACCAAGTAACAGCACCATATATAATAGTTGAGTTGAAGAAACCTAAGTTAAAAGAAGGGAAAGAACAGCTTAAATCTTATTGCAATGCTACAGGAGCACCAATAGGAGTTTGGACTAATGGTGATTCCATTTCTTATTACCATCGAAAAGACCCTAATTATTTTGAGGATATCCCAACTATACCAAGAGCCGACCAAAAACTATCAGACATTTTAGAAGAGCGTTGGACTATAGACGACCTTATTGCTAAAGATAAATTAGTAACTGAACGTAAATCTTTGAAAGACCTCATTTTAGAAATGGAAGATGAGGTTTTAGCAAATGCGGGCGTTGATGTATTCGAAGAGGTTTTCAAATTAATTTTTACAAAGTTGTATGACGAGATGGAAAGTGGTAGAAACCGAAATCGATATTTAGAGTTTAGAAATTATGGGTATACAGAAAGTGAACTAAAAGCGAAAATTCAGGATTTATTTGACAGAGCGAAAAGTAAATGGGAGGGGGTTTTCTCAGAGGACTCCAAAATCATGCTCACTCCTTCTCACCTTTCCGTATGTGTCGCATCGTTACAAGACGTAAAACTGTTTAATTCCAATCTAGATGTGATAGATGAAGCATTTGAATATCTAATAAATAAAAGTAGTAAAGGTGAGAAAGGGCAATACTTTACTCCACGTTATGTCATTGATATGTGTGTAAAAATGCTTAACCCTAAAGAACATGAAACAATGATTGATACAGCAGCAGGAAGCTGTGGTTTCCCTGTACATACGATTTTCCATGTATGGGAGCAAATCTTGGAGGATGAGGGACTAGATAAAAGTCATTTATTTACTTCAGAGGTTAAACCATCACGTTGCATTGATTATGTAAAAGAAAAAGTATTTGCAATAGATTTTGATGAAAAAGCTGTTAGAGTAGGTAGAACATTAAACCTCATTGCAGGTGATGGTCAAACTAATGTGCTTCATTTAAATACATTGGATTATGAGCGATGGGATGAAAAAATAGAAGATGAAGATTGGAGAGACATCTATTATGAAGGGTGGAAAAGATTAAAGAAGCTCAGAGCTAATAAAAATAGTAATAGGGAGTTTAAATTTGATATAGTGATGGCAAATCCACCGTTTGCAGGAGATATAAAGGAAAGCAGAATTCTTGCTAAATATGAATTAGCGAAAAAACCTAACGGAGGTTATCAATCAAAAGTAGGAAGAGATATATTATTTATTGAGCGTAACCTCGACTTCTTAAAACCAGGTGGTAGAATGGCGATTATACTACCACAAGGTAGGTTAAACAATAGCAGTGATAAGTATATACGTGAGTTTATTGCTGAACACTGCCGTATTTTGGCGGTAATTGGGCTTCACGGAAACGTTTTTAAACCACATACCGGTACAAAAACAAGTGTATTGCTAGTTCAAAAATGGGATGATGAACTTTGCCCGAAGGTAGACGATTACCCAATTTTCTTTGCTACGATGAAAGAGCCAAGTAAAGATAATAGTGGTAATAAAATTTACGTACGTAAGAAAGACTATCCGAATGCTGTCCAAGACAATTCTGATGATAATTTAGAGGAGTATTTGTTAGACTCTCATGGTCATCTTATTGTAAAGCATGATTTATATAATCATGATGGGTTAACACAAGATGGTATAGCGGAAGCATTTATTGAGTTTGCGAAGAAAGAAGGGCTGTCTTTCGTGGGAAAGTAGACAGCCCTTTCAACGAAGCAAAATATAAAGCTTTGTTGGAAGGGCTTGAAATAAGTGAAGTAAATCTATCTTATGTATTGAAAAATAATGATGTATTCAGAATCGACAGTAATTATTTTCAGAAGGAATTTTTATTGGAAGAGAAAATAGTTCGTAGACATAAATTCACTGATTTAAAGTCCCTTAATGTTGAAATAAGATCGTTTGGTGCATATTCATTAAATAATGATGTCACCTATGTAGAAGACGGTATTCCCTTTATACGAGGGGTAAATATGAAAAATGGGCGAGTAGACTTTGAAGATATGCTTTACATTGATGAAAAAGCTCACAAATTACTTTGGAAGTCTGAAGTTAAACCTGAGATGGTGTTATTATCCATGTCCGGAACAATTGGGGATGTTGCAATAGCTTCGAAGAAGTGGAAATATCCAATAAATTCAAATCAAGATATTGCTAAAATAGACACAAAAGGAAAATTAAACCCTTACTACCTTTATGCTTTTTTGATGTCAAAATTCGGGCAAAACTACCTAAAGCGAGAAGCTCGAGGTAGTGTACAACAACATGTTTTCTTATCACAAATAGAGAGGTTTGAAATACCGTTAGTTTCAGATGAATTTAGCAAATGTATTCAGGATGTTGTAGAAAGGTCTGAAGATACTTTATTTAAATCAAAAGAGTTATATCTACAAGCAGAAAAGATTCTTCTAGAAGAAGTTGGTCTAAGTGACTTTAAACCAAGTAAGAAATCTATAAATGTAAAAAGTTTTAAAGATTCTTTTCTTTCTACAGGTCGTTTAGATGCAGAGTATTATCAACCAAAGTATGAGGAAATAGAAAACCATATAAAGAAGTTTAGACATTCAAAGGTTTCTGAATTAGTTACATTTATTAATCATGGCAAACAGCCCCCTTATGTTGAAAATGGAACTATAAGAGTGTTTTCACAAAAATGGATTAAAGACAAAGGTATTGATTATTCGTTTCTTGATTCTAAAGATGAACCTTTTACATCTGAAGATTTTGCTAAACAACATAGCGAATATGTTGCTAGAAAATATGATATTCTCTATTATTCAGTAGGGGCGAATCTTGGGTATTGTCATAATTATTTATTAGAAGAACCAATCATGCCTGGGAGTTTTATTACTATTATTAGAGCTGATAAAGATAAAATAAATCCAATTTATCTAGGGATAGCTCTGAATTCAATTTTAGGTAGACTGCAAGCGGAAAAATGGAAGAGTGCATCAGCACAGCCATATATATATCCAAAAGATATTTCAGAATTCCTGATTCCGATTATTGATATTGAAAAACAACTAAAAATTGAAGCTCTTGTTGAAGAAAGTTTCAGGCTTAATCAACAATCGAAACACTTATTAAAAGTAGCTATAAAAGCTGTAGAAATAGCTATTGAACAAGATGAAGATACTGCTATGAGTTTCATTAATAATCATCTTAGTAAGATTTGATTAAAAGAAGGTTCTTAACTTGAAAAGTCTTGACTCATAATAAAAAATTAGCACCTAAGAGACCAGTAACTGACCTTGTACAGGTCAGCTGGAAGATTAGGTGCTATTTTTTTTGTCTTTTTACTGAGTAAGTAAGAAACATTAAGTACTTTCTGGAACATATTGACTCTAGTTGGGGGTAATTAATACCTTTTAAGGACATCTGAAAACAAAAGGTACAAATATTTTAAAAACGTCTGCTTTTATCCTAAAATTCAAGACCTGCACCAAGAGATTTTTTATACGGGCATGGGGTCAATCCCTAATTTTCGGTATGGGGTGATGGTCACATGTCTACTTTAGAAGCTGTTGTTATTGATGGTCAAAAATATTTACCAATCATCGAAAATGATGAAGTCATCGGTGTTAAAAGATTTAATGAGAAGCATGGAATGTGGGTTGTGGTAAAGTTCATAGAAAGTAATGTCAATGCGGAAAGAGAGTTATTGGAAATGTTAACCCAAGAATATATAAGGCAGAAAACAGAATCAAACAATTGACATGGTCTAGGTAGCGAGTTAACACAAAGGTAGTGTAACTAACAACTATAAAATGAAATATAAAGTTAAGGGTGGTATTTGAATGGTAATGGATGGTGTGAAGAAAAGAGTTGCTACGCTTTACAGGGTATCGACAAAAGGACAGCTCGATGGTGATGATATTCCTATGCAGCGAAATGCTTGCAGGTCTTTCATCGAGAAGCAGGGTAATTGGGAATTGGTAGAAGAATATATCGAAAAAGGTGTTTCAGGGTTTAAGGTATCCGCAAGTAAAAGGGATGCTATTCAACGTGCAAAAGAAGATGCCGAAAAAGGTTTGTTTGATGTTCTTTTAGTATTTATGTTTGACCGTCTGGGTAGGAGAGATGATGAGACTCCTTTCATAGTTGAATGGTTTATTAATAATGGAATAGAGGTATGGTCAGTCAAAGAAGGGCAACAAAAGCTAGAAGATCATGCTGATAGGCTTATTAATTATATTCGATTCTGGCAATCAAGTGGAGAGAGTAGAAAAACGTCAATACGAGTAAACGAGAAGCATTCGCAAATGGTGGAAGATGGTATTTATAGAGGGGGTCTAGTGCCTTACGGCTACAAGACGGTTAATTCGGGGGTTTTCAATAAAAAGGGAAAAGAATTACTTAAGGTTGTAATTGATGAGGAAGAAGCTGAGATTGTTAAAAAAATGTACGATCTTGTTCTTGAGGAGGGATATGGTCAAAGCAGGATAGCTCAATATCTAAACGAAAAAGGTATCCCATCAAAAACAGGGAAAAAATGGACTTCCGGAGCGGTTAATAATGTATTAAGGAACCCAATGTATAAAGGCTACATGGTTTACGCAAGAGGTACTGAAAAAGAAGTGGTATCTAAAGAGAAATTAGAGGAACTAGTAATTATTGATGAGGAAAAGTGGAATAAAGTGCAGAGTATACGTGAGAAGAGAAATCCTGAAAATGTAAAAAATAGGGGAGAAGAAAGTATTATTACGACTACGAAAAGCTCTTTGTTGCTTGTGGGGTTAGTAAGATGTGGACATTGTGGAAATCCACTTTGTACAACGTATAATAAAAAGAAATATGTTCGTAAAGATGGAACAGAATATGTAAAGCGTGAGGCTAAATACAGATGTTCAGGTAAAGCGCAGAAAAAAGTAGATTGCGATGGGCAGACATTGTATTCTCCGAAAAAGATTGAAGGTGTGGTTCTTGACGAACTTTATGATTATTTAGACCAACTTGAAACAATCGACCTTACTAGTAAGATTCAAGAGTTTAAGCAACACAATACTGATAAAGAGGTTAAAACGTTAAAAAAGCTCCAAAGCGAATTTGACAAAGTGAATTCTGCGTTAGTGAAATTAAGAGATGAAGCACTCAAAATAATCATGGGGGAAAGTTCCTTTGATGCAAAAGTTGTTAATGACCTTATTAATCAGAAAGAAAATGAGTTAAGGAAGTTGGAAGAGTCAATTAACAAAGCAAAATTAGATTTAGAATCCAAGACGGTCGAATTATCTGAAATGGAGGAATTGCAGAGATACATTCCTGTATGGAGAGAAGTATTTGAAAAGGCATCAGTGGAAAAAAAGAAGATGATGTTAAGTACAGTAATTGACAAAATCGTTGTTTTTAGAGACCGGGTAGAAATCACTTTTAAAATCTCTTTGAACCGATTTTTAGTAAATGAGGGCAGTCATTCTAACAATGACGCCCTCCCAACTGAGCTAATGCCCCAAAAAAGGATATGGATGATCTGTCCATGTCCCATTATATATATGGATGCGGACAATTGCAATCCTTTTTTGATCACCCGCTTTCAATATCAACGTGCACGACATCGTCAATGGAGCGGATGACGTAGTAAAGTTCGGCGGTCGAGCGCTTTTGGTCAATGACGGCTCTTAGTTTCAGCAAATGTTCATTCTCTTCAACGTCTTTAATGCGCATCGTTTTAATGTTGATGTCCTGTTGTTTTAAATGGTCGATGACCTTTGTAATGTTTTTGGCGTCCGCCACGGTGATTTGCAACAGCACCTCTTTTTCGCGCAGCTGCTTTGGTCCAAAAAAATTGATCAAAAACGGAATGAGTTCCACACTGACAATGAGAAGCGCGACGCCGAACGCCGATTCCCAATAGAAGCCTGCGCCGACCGCTACTCCAATCCCTGCCGCCCCCCAAATGATCGCGGCGGTCGTCAGCCCGGTGATGCTGTCGTTGCCGCGGCGCAAAATGACGCCTGCTCCTAAAAAACCGACCCCGGACACAATTTGCGCCGCCAGTCGAAGCGGGTCCATCGTAATATGGTCTTTGAGCGGAAAGACGTACGCCGATTCGATCGAAACGATTGTAAGCAAGCAGCTGGAAATGGAAATCACAAGACACGTTTTCAAACCGACCGGTTTTCGCTTCAATTCCCGTTCCAGCCCAATGATCAGCCCGAGAATGGCGGAAATCCCTAGTTTGAGGAACGGATCAAACATCATCGTTTCTCACCTCGTTCATGGTATAATGTAAGAAAACGTTCGTGAACCATTTTTGTCCGCCCTTCCGCATGAAAGTGGTAGATCAGGGCGCACACTCCTTTTCGTAGAAAGTGAGTTGGCAGAAACATGAAGCCGCCAAGCACAGCAAAGGCTTATGCCGCTCTATTCATCGGCGCGCTTGCCGTGTCAACATCGGCCATTTTCGTCAAATGGTCGCAGGCGCCGTCCGCGGTGATCGCCTTTTATCGGCTCTTTTTGGCCGTCGCCATCATGACGCCGTTGTTCCTCCGGCATCGAAGCGAACTCCGAGGCGTCTCCCGGCGCGATTGGCTGTTTTCGCTTTGTTCTGGGGTTTTGCTTGCCTTTCATTTTATCCTTTGGTTTGAATCGCTCGACTATACATCCGTCGCCAGTTCGGTCGTGCTTGTGACGCTGCAGCCGCTGTTTGCCTTCGCAGGCGGCGCGTTGTTTTTCCGCGAACGGTTGACCGTCGGCGCGGTCGGGAGCGCGGTGTTGGCCATGATCGGCAGCATCCTCATCAGCTGGGGAGACTTCCGCGTCAGCGGGGAAGCGCTGTACGGCGATGGATTGGCGCTGCTTGCGTGCGCGTTTGTCACGGCGTATTGGCTGTTCGGCCAAGAGGTGCGACAACGGTTGTCATTGATGACGTATACCTATATCGTCTATAGCATCAGCGCGGCGGTGTTGTGGCTGTACGCGATGCTGTTTCGCCTTTCGCTGACGGCGTATCAGCTGACGGATTGGCTTTGTTTTCTCGTCCTCGCCGTCATTCCAACGCTGCTCGGCCATTCGGTGATGAACTGGGCGGTCAAATGGGTCAGCGCCTCGACGGTGTCGATGGCGATTTTATTTGAACCGATCGGCGCTTCCGCCTTGGCCTACTGGCTGTTTGGCGAACCGATCCGTCCGTTTCAATGGATCGGCGGTATTTTTATTTTAACAGGAATCGCCCTGTATTTGTGGGAGAAAAACGAAAAAGGTCCGCTAACGGTGCAAGAACGCAGCGGACCCTAGCGTTCCAAAGATAAAGGAAGAGCGGCGGATCGGCAGGCGGAATTCATCGAAGCCGCGGGCGAATTGGGACAAATAAGCGAAATCGACTTGCGTGATATCGGGAAGCAGGTAAGCGGATTTCGTGGCTCCCCGCTTTCGTTTTCGATTGAGCGCGGCGATGATGCCCTCCTTTGTTTGAATGCCGATGCCATGCCCGTAAAAGAAGCCGTCGCCTAAAAGGCCGGTGAAAAAAGTAC
>NZ_JHUS01000060.1:0-1281 GCF_000691465.1 Geobacillus sp. CAMR5420 | reverse complement strand
ATTAATTCACCGGCCTTCTAAGTAAATGGCATTTTCCCCTTGCCATTGCGGCGTCAACGGATCGAATTCCGGGTTTTTAAAATAGAGGCAATCTCCGGGGAGAAAGTGTTCATCTTTTTTTGTTTGAATGCCAAGATCCCGGTCGGTATGCCAGTCATACAGCAGCAAATCCGCAAACAGCCGGTTGAATGCCGCTGGATCGATTACGTCAAGCACGGCCTTGTAAAACACGATGACGATCGCGGTCGCGCATTCAAACGCGTATCGCTCGCTATGGACAAAAATGTCCTGAATCGCTTCGGAAGCCGTGACATCTGGGCGAAGACGGAAGCCGCCGCGCTCGTCCCGCGTCCAAAAATCGCTGTTGCAGCGCGAAAAACGGAAAATGGCAAACCGCGCCCGGCTTTTCGCCAACTCGCCCGCCGCCCGAACAATGCGGTCGCGCAAGGCGATTTCAAATCGAAGCTGGTGTTTATTTGCATACGTATACAACTTAGGCGAGGAAACAAGGGCATCTAAGATTCGTTGTTCGCTGGCCGGAAGCGAAAACGAACTAGAAACGTCAAAGTTGATTGGTGATAACACGCGAATCAAAGTGAAGAAGCCTCCTTGATGAAAGGATCGCAACAACGATATAGATGCAAAACGGAAAAGTTCTCCACGTCCTTGACGAAAAAAGTCGCTTGCCTATTTCGACCGCCCGAGGCAAACAGCCGTCTTCTTCGCCGCACCTTGGCGTGGCGGAAGACGGAACGACTACCTGCTTCACAGACCCAGGCGTGGGGCTGGAAGCGGCGTTGTTCGGTCGCCTGACAGTCCATCCAGTCGCTCTGCAAAAGCCGTCGATGTGAAGGCGTCCAATCGCATCTATATAGCGATGTCATAGAAGAAATGTATGCACTCGCGCCGGTGTTCATTCCCCTTTTTTAGGAAAAGAACGCTTTCCTGTGGGATGGAGAAGAGGGAACGGGGATGGATCAGCGCGTCCTAAAATTTTTTTAAAAAAGGTATTGCTTTTTTCGAGTTAAGGTGGTATATTAGAAAACGTCGCTGATCAAAGAGGTTGTTTGACAGCGATGCGAAGCAAAAAAGCAGTTGACATCCAAAAAGATGTTATGCTAACATAAAAGAGCTGTTTGAGAGAGACAAAACAGTCGAAAGCTTGTTCCTTGAAAACTGAACGAAACGAAGCGCGAAAGAAAAGCTGAGGCCGTTTAGCGCCTTTGGTGCTGCGGTTGAAGCAAAAAGCCAATCAATTTTCTTTGGAGAGTTTGATCCTGG
>NZ_JHUS01000059.1:0-3010 GCF_000691465.1 Geobacillus sp. CAMR5420 | reverse complement strand
ACGGTTATCTAGTTTTGAAGGAATGAAAAAACTCTTGACAGCTCAGCGCGAATCATTATAATAGTAAATGTCTAAAGAGATGTCATTTCGCAGCAGCTCAGTGACGAGCATTTGCATCATCGGATGAACTGCGAGTTGCCTCGACGCATCCAGCTTCTTTGAATCGGCTGGCAGAGGAAGAGGCAGGACATCTTGTTGGGAGAATTGACCGTCGTTATGATTCCGCAGTAGCTCAGTGGTAGAGCAATCGGCTGTTAACCGATTGGTCGCAGGTTCGAATCCTGCCTGCGGAGCCATCGTGGAGAGCTGTCCGAGTGGTCGAAGGAGCACGATTGGAAATCGTGTAGGCGTGAATAGCGCCTCAAGGGTTCGAATCCCTTGCTCTCCGCCATGATCCATCAGCATGGCCCGTTGGTCAAGTGGTTAAGACACCGCCCTTTCACGGCGGTAACACGGGTTCGAATCCCGTACGGGTCACTTCTTTGTGGAGGATTAGCTCAGCTGGGAGAGCACTTGCCTTACAAGCAAGGGGTCGGCGGTTCGATCCCGTCATCCTCCACCATCTTAATATAAAAGCTGACTTGCTTTCTCATTCATCGCGAGTTGTCCCGACGCATCCAGCATCTTTGAATCAACTTGTAGAGGAAGAGGCAACGGACAACAACACCAAAAGCATTGTGAATATCAACTTACTTTCTTATCATCGCGGGGTGGGGCAACGAGCCTTTGCTTCATCGAATCCGCTTCGAGTTGCCTCGACGCACCGAGCATCTTTGAATCAGCTGGCAGAGGAAGAGGCAATAAATATTTAAACCGATACTCAGTGTATGATCGAAATAAGTTCATTTTCTATCGTCGCGGGGTGGAGCAGTCCGGTAGCTCGTCGGGCTCATAACCCGAAGGTCGCAGGTTCAAATCCTGCCCCCGCAACCAAAATTGGTCCCGTAGTGTAGTGGTTAACATGCCTGCCTGTCACGCAGGAGATCGCGGGTTCGAGTCCCGTCGGGACCGCCATCTTTCCAAAAATGCATGATGCAACGAATCATGTGATCGGTGAAATACGGCTCGGTAGCTCAGTCGGTAGAGCAAAGGACTGAAAATCCTTGTGTCGGCGGTTCGATTCCGTCCCGAGCCACCATATAATTGATAGCAAGCTGACTTAGCTCTATTGGCAGAGACGAGCATCCGCTTCATCGAATCGATTGCGAGTTGTCCCGACGCACCCAGCTTCTTCGAATTGGCTGGTAGAGGAAGGGACACAACAAATGAACAATGAGCCACGATTTATATCATAATTATGCCGACTTAGCTCAATTGGTAGAGACGAGCACTTGCTTCGTCGAGTCGGCTTCGAGTTGCCTCGACGCATCCTGCTTCCTCGAATCAGCTTGTAGAGGAAGAGGCACAGAGCACAACAATGAGCCACCTTCTTGCATTTGTTTTATGCCGACTTAGCTCAATTGGTAGAGCAACTGAATCGTAATCAGTAGGTTGCGGGTTCAAGTCCTGCAGTCGGCACCATTCCTTGGAGGGGTAGCGAAGTGGCTAAACGCGGCGGACTGTAAATCCGCTCCCTTTGGGTTCGGCGGTTCGAATCCGTCCCCCTCCACCATTTTAACAAAGGGGCATAGTTTAATGGTAGAACAGAGGTCTCCAAAACCTCCGGTGTGGGTTCGATTCCTACTGCCCCTGCCATTCCTATCATGATTATGGCGACTATGGCGAAGTGGTTAACGCACCAGATTGTGGCTCTGGCATGCGTGGGTTCGATTCCCACTAGTCGCCCTTCACTTACAACGTTGGGGTATAGCCAAGCGGTAAGGCAACGGACTTTGACTCCGTGATGCGTTGGTTCGAATCCAGCTACCCCAGCCACGGATGCGGAAGTAGTTCAGTGGTAGAACACCACCTTGCCAAGGTGGGGGTCGCGGGTTCGAGTCCCGTCTTCCGCTCTCGATCAAGGCGGCATAGCCAAGTGGTAAGGCAGAGGTCTGCAAAACCTTTACCCCCGGTTCGAATCCGGGTGCCGCCTCCATATCTAATGAATAAAAAAGTGTTGACAGTTGAAAGATGATTTGGTAAATTGTTAATTGTCGCGCCGATGTGGCGGAATTGGCAGACGCGCACGACTCAAAATCGTGTTCCCGTGAGGGAGTGTGGGTTCGACTCCCACCATCGGCATCGAAAATAGGGAGAAGGCTTTTAGGGACAAGGGGTTTCACGTAAGTGAAATCCCTTGTTTTTTATTTACCGAATACGATTCGAGAAAAGAAAATCGTGTGCGTACAATCGTGTTCGGTGAGGTGAAATGGAAAGTGGGAAGAATAGAAAATGAGAGAGAATTGCAGAGAAAGAGCAAGAGAGGAAGAAGAGGAGAGTTGAGTCGTGAGGAGTTGTTGCTAATATCTGACGATATCAGAGAAATTGAATACACATTTGAGGAATTGTTAGAGATATTTATTGAGGATTGCGAACTAAGAAATTTGCGGGAACATACGATTAAATATTATCGCAGTGAGTTAAACGCATTTGTAAAACTGCTGAAAGAGCAAGAAATCGAGTTGCGTGTAAGTGAATGGACAGGAGAAACCATTAAGCGAAATGTCATTATATACATGAAAGAAAAAGGTCTTAAGACAGTCAGTATCAATTCCCGTTTGCGAGCCATGAGGGCGTTCTTTAACTTTTTGGAAGGACGAAATCTCATAAAAAGCAATCCGATGAAAGACATCAAATTGTTGAAGGATAGAAAAAGGATTGTAGAAACATTTGATAATCAGCAGATAAAGGCTTTATTTAAAGAATGCGACCTTCGTACGTTTGTAGGTTTAAGGGATTATACGATTATGATGTTGCTGTTGGAAACGGGAGTTCGAGTAAATGAATTGGTGGGGATAAAAACAACGGATATCATTTGGGAACAAAAAGTCATCCGCATTCGAAACACAAAAGGGGGTTTCGAACGTTTTGTTCCTATTCAAGATAAAATGACAGGCGTGTTGATTATCCA
>NZ_JHUS01000058.1:0-3118 GCF_000691465.1 Geobacillus sp. CAMR5420 | reverse complement strand
TTATCTAGCACCACGGGTATAAAAATTGCTCATCTACAGTCAATAACATAAATTTACACGAGTGTTGATTATACAAAATTAGACATACGCCTTCCATCAATTTGGGCATACTCAAACAAAGCAGCGGCCCTCCCCGATTTCCAATCGAGAGGAAGCTGCCCAGAGAAAAAACGGCGAACAAACGAAATGAAGGAAAGAGAGCGGTTCGTCCGTTTTTTGGTTTGATCATACAGCCATTGCAGCAACACATACGCAATGAACGCCGCAAACAGTTGATGGTATACCGCATTTTCGGTGGTGCCAAACGAGGGGGAATATGAGTAACGAAAAGGAGGCGGATCGCTCCGCCTTTTTGCATGGGTTTACGCACTGGAGATTATTTTGCACAAATTTTGCACGACAATGAAACTGAAAGTCTATAAACTTTGAAAAATCAAGGGTTGGAGGGCGGTGGTTTTACTCCCACTATCGGCATCCTTGGAATTCGATAGCCCACGATCGAAAATCGTGAAACCCTTGATACGACCGCATTTGCGGTCGTTTTTCATTTTCTGGGAGTTCCGAAAAAATTTTGCATGAACTTTGCATTTCTACCATCTAGATCATCCATGATTTCGTCAATCATCATGTTTTTTTAGTACCCATGATGGATTTGACAAACTGGAGCTTTTCATAAAAGAGTGAAACGATTTTTTCGTAAATGCGACTAATGTAACAAAGGAGGAGGAGATTGGGCTGAAAAGATGGCTTGCTTTCATTGCCGCCGTGTGGAGTGTTTGGTTGGCAGGTTGTAGCGGGCAAACTGACCGCTATGCCATTGAAGGGTATGTCGTGAGAAAAGAAGGGGGGAGCATTTTGGTTGTCAGTTCTGATCCGCAAGATTTTCGTTCCACAGGCGGGCTTAAAGAGTTTTATAATGCCATCTTGGTTTCTAGTGCACCAGCGCGAGTGAACATTGGTCAAAAAGTTCAAGTTTGGATAGATGGGGGGATTGCTGAATCGTATCCAGGCCAAGGGAAGGCGGGCAAAGTATTGGTTGTGCCAAGCTCTCCGCGTGATGGCGCCAGCTTATCGGAGGAGGAGGCGATTCGCCAAGCGTTGAAACAAGAAGAGAGTCGGCTCGAGCATATGATTCCTGTGATTCGGGCTGTTCATTATGACAAACAAGCGGACACTTGGATGATTCAAATAAAAGACGCCCATGAACGAACGGAATTCGACGTTCGGATCAAAGATGAATAAAAGCGTTTTGCCGCATGCGAAGCAAAAGCTGTCCTCCTCTTCCCAGCACGGGGGAGAGGGGGACAGCTTGTCGATGACGCGCCAAACAATTCGTTGGATTCCGAAAACAAGTCATTACGAAGACAACACCGAGACAAGCGGACGGTCCGGCAAGTAGAGCTGGGCGTTGTCGCTTTGGCCGGCCGCGATCCAGTCGCTTTGGGGGAATTTCTTTCGGACAGCCCCCGCGGTTCGTGTCTGGAAGGAATGTTTTTTCCATGTTGCGCTGCACAGCTCGCCCCTTGTCCATTTGTTCCCTTGTCGAGTTATTGCGCTTGCCGCAGGCTGGCGATGGATGCCTCATGTTCAATCGAGCGTTTGGAGAGGATGGCCAAAATGTGCTCGTGGCGTTCTTGGTTGACCTCGATCCTTTTGACAATTTGATCGATTTCCATGACCGCTTGTCGAATAGGAACGAGATCGTCTTTGGTCGCCATCTTTGCTTGAATTTCGTTTACGTTGGACTGGAGTCCGTTTACAGTGGAGCGAAGTTCAGCGAGTTCGTCTTTCGTGGCCATTTTCGCTTCGATGTCGTCCACTTTGGATCGGAGCTCGGCGAGTTCGTCTTTGGTGGCCATGTTGGTTTCAATGTTGTTTACTCTTGATTCGATGCTGTCTACTCTCGCCTCGATGCTGTTCACTCTCTCTTCGATGCTGCCCGCTCTCGCTTCGATCTTGTTCAGTTGATTTTTCATCTCGTTGACCTCGGATGTCAAGACGCCGACGCTCGAATGGAGTTGATCGAGTCGATCCAAAATTTGGTTAAGCAATGCTTCCATATGGATCATCCTTTCCAAGTGTGGATTGACGGTGATTCAAAACAGCTATTCATGGCTTTTGTTGCTTTCCTAACGCTGTCTGGACCTTGTTGGTGAAGGGGTTGCCAAAGGAGTCGATCATCCGTGGGCATGTGTGCAGCAGATTTGGGGACATCCAGCTTCCATTTTAGCATAAATCGTATGGGGGGAGACAAGGGATTTTTTGAAGAATGATGATGAACAGGGGCGACAAGTTCTAGAGGGCTGGTGATTTAGCGCAAAATATGGCTGATTCCTGCTATCTTTCAATTCGAGAAACGCGGCTGAATCGGCTTTCTTTTCTGATGAAATGCCATCGATTTGCAGGCCGTTCTCGTTTTTCACCATCCTTCTAGAGGGTGGGTGATTGGGTAAAAAAGACTATCGATTCGCATTCTTTCTCAATTAGAGAAACCCTTGCAAAACTGACTTTCTTTTTCCGTGAAAATCCCGTCAGCCAGCGGTGATTTTCATCCCCGGGTGGAGGGCAGATCGTGTTGCCCATGGAACTTTTCCGTGAAAATGCGCCGCTTTGATCAGCGATTTTCATGCCAGGGTAGGGAGCAACGCTTGCTTAGGAATGTTTTTTATTATTGTATTGACAAAGATATTCAATATCAATTATCATCTTAATTGATAAGGATTATCATTATTAAATATAGATTGAAGGAGGAATATGTAACGTGTTGCAGAAAAAATGGACCTCTCTTCTTGCCATGCTGATGGCGCTGTTCGTGCTGCTTGTGCCGTTGGCTCAACCGGCTGCGCCTGTCGAGGCCGCATCCAAGACAAGGGTGTTTAAGACGGAGCTTGGCAAGCTGGTGATCAAAGGTACCCCGAAGCGGATTGTCACGTTAAGCATGGCGGGGACAGATGCGGTTGTCACGTTAGGCTTAAAGCCAGTGGGGTATACGATTTCCAATTCTGGAACGGTGCCGTGTGAGTAAAATATTTGTGGGTGACATTCCGAAATGATCCCC
The DNA here is from genome assembly GCF_000691465.1 of Geobacillus sp. CAMR5420. Lineage (NCBI taxonomy): Bacteria > Bacillati > Bacillota > Bacilli > Caryophanales > Anoxybacillaceae > Geobacillus > Geobacillus sp. CAMR5420. Next base: position 60 of record NZ_JHUS01000058.1, on the reverse strand, counting down.
GACGAGGGTTGCGAACTTTTGTTCGCGACGCTCGTCGGGGCCACCAAGCGAAGCGCGGCG